>JAFGOK010000789.1 GCA_016926535.1 Micromonosporaceae bacterium
CAGGAGCATCGACAGCCAGAGCCGCAAGCCCCGGGGCAGGGCGCCGGTCCACTTCACGGGACGGGTGTCCTGCCCCCCTGCCCCCTGCCGGCCCGGCTGTCCGCCGTTCACCCGGGCACAGATTCACACCTGCGGTCGATGTGCCGGATCCGCACGGTATGGTTGCGGTCGTGTCGAGGTTGCCGGATCTTCGAGACTTCATGCGGGAGGAGCCTGTCCCACACGACGCGACGATCGTCGTCCGTGGTGGGCCAGACACGGCGGAGAAGCTCGTTGCCCATGCTGAGCGCGTGCGTAGAGCGTTCGTCCTTGACGGCCAACCGGTACTGGGAATCTCCGTCTTCGCGGCACTGGACGACCTCGGCCCGGCATCCGTGGACGGGATTCTGTCCGCCAAACTCGCAACCTACAGGGTTGTCCACCTGGCCTCGTTGCGTGCCCTTGCCGGTGCGGGCTTCGCCGTGCTGCCGACGTTCGGCTGGCCGCACATGACCGTCGTGCTGGGCGGGCTGGACCAAGTCGGGGCGCTGCTGGCGACGCTTGGGCCGGCGCGCGTCAACCCGCATTATGGTGAGATGGTGCGTCGGAGGAGGGGGTGACCGTCATGATCGCCGTGGACATCCGGGCGGATCTGAACGCCGAGGACCAGACGGGGTACGTGTGGGCGTTCCTGGACGAGGCCCATGACCCGTCGGTGATCAAGCCCGGGGCGCTCGTCGTCGCTGGCGATGAAGACACTCCGGCGGTTGCGGCCGTGGTCGATCTCGTCGAGCACCCCAACGGCACCATCGTCCATCTCGACGTGCTACCCGGCGTCTTGGACAGCTACCTGGCTCTGGCCCGCCGCATCGCTTCCGCAGCGTAGGGGACTGTCGATCCTGACCTCAGCAGCTACCACTGTCGGCGGAAACTCGGTCCGTCGTCCCGGCAGGCGGTACTGAACTGGTGTTGCCGATCGTCAGCTGCCAGCGAGGTGGGCTGATATTGACACACTGGCGGCACGAGCGGATATCAGCCCATCCACGGTATGCGCTGATATCCGCTCACGGTACGAGGACCGTGCGTCGAGCCCCGGCCGGTCATCGGCCCTCGGGCGTGACGCGTCGCGCTCCTGCCGCACCACGCGACGCCCGGACAGAGCGGCCCGGTCAGGGCTGGTGCACGCAGGCCGGATCGCTGGCGAGCGGGTCACCGGTCGCGGCAAAGGCTCGGGAACGCGAGCCCCCGCACAGGTCCGCGAAGTCGCAGCGCCCGCACCGCCCGGAGAAGCGCGCCGCCCGGATCGCCCGGAGCAGGGGATCGTCCCGGTAGACATCCCGCAGCACCGCTGACCGCACAGTGCCCAGCGGCAGGGGGAGAAACCCCGCGGGATAGATCGTCCCGTTGCTCGCAACAAAGATGATGCCCTTGCCGTCCCTGGTTCCGGCGGTGGGCGGGCACACCGCGCGGGTCGCAGGCCCGAGGAGCTCCGCCATCCGCCGGCTCAGCCGCTGGTAGAGCCCAGAGGCCGGGGCTGGTCCCCCGCCAGCGCGCTGCAGCGCGACCCGGCGAAAGAAGGGCGCCTCCGCCGTACGCACAGCAAGATCGTGCTGGGCCGCCTCGAACAGCGCGTGGCAGGCCGCCTCATGCTCCTCCGGGGTGATGGCGCCGACCGCGGTCCCCCGCCCCACCTGGACAAGGAACAGCACCTCCCACGCCACCGCACCGGTCCGGGCGACCAGGGCCGCGACGTCGGCGAGCTGCTCCACGTTCGCCGCCATCACGGTGGTGATGACTTTGACCGACAGCCCTGCGGCCACCATCGCGCCGATCGCGGCCGTCGTCTCAGCAAAGTGACCGGCCCTGCCGCGGACCGCATCATGGGTGTCCGCGGAGGCCCCATCCAGGCTAAGCGCCACCGACCGGACGCCGCTGGCCACGATCCGGGGCAGCAGGTCGGGCACCAGTTTCGGGGTGACGGACGGGGCAAGGGCCACCGGGATTCCCAGGGCCGCGGCCTCCTCGATGATCTCGAAAATGTCCCGCCGGATCAGGCAGTCCCCGCCGGTGAGCACGAGGATCGGGTACGGCCGCCCGAACTGGGCGACCTGGGCGACGACCGAGCGGGCTTCGACCGGGGAGAGCTCGTCGCGCGCCGGGTCCGCCATCGCGCTGGCCCGGCAATGCCGGCAGGCCAGCCGGCAGGCGCGCGTGACCTCCCAGAACACCACCAGCGGGCGCTCATTGAAATTGGCCTGGGGTGGCAGCACCCTGGTCACCGCTCCTCCCCGACACCGGCCGCCGCCTGCCCTGCCGCCCCGGCCGCCACCCGCGCAGCGGCTCGCGCCGCCGATGGCAGGGCGTCGGCGATACGAGCCACCGCAGCATCGTCATGGGCTGCGGAGCAGAACCAGGCCTCGAACCCAGACGGCGGGAGATAGACCCCCTGCCGCAGCATGGCATGGAAGAAGGCCGCGTACCGCGCGGCGGACTGAGACCGCGCGCCGGCATAGTCGGTGACCTCGTCCCGGTCGGTGAAGAAGACGCTGAACAGCGAGCCGGCGCGGTTGAGGACATGGGGGACGCCGCACGCACTCAAGCGCTCACTGACGAGGTCCCCGATCTGCCTGGCCCGCCGATCGACGGTCGCGTAGACCTCCCCGGTGCAGTGCCGCAGCGTCGCCAGCCCTGCCGCGACCGCAACCGGGTTCCCGGAGAGCGTCCCGGCCTGGTAGACCTCCCCGAGCGGGGCCAGCTGATCCATCAGGTCCGCCCGCCCACCGAAGGCCGCTGCTGGTAGCCCTCCGCCCATCACCTTGCCAAAGGTGAAGAGATCCCCCGGGATGCCTTCCAGGCCGTACCAGCCCGCCGGAGACACCCGGAACCCCGTCAGCACCTCGTCGAGGATGAGCACGCTGCCGTGGTCATCGCAGAGCCGCCGCAGGCCGGCGTTGAACCCTGGAAGCGGCGGCACGACCCCCATGTTCGCTGCGGCGCCCTCGACGATCACCGCCGCGATCCGCTCCCCCGCCTCCGCAAACACCTGCTGAACAGCGGCGAGGTCGTTGTACGGCAGGACGATGGTGTC
>JAFGOK010000790.1 GCA_016926535.1 Micromonosporaceae bacterium
CGCATCGCCGAACTCCAGCGCAGGACCCAGGCAGCCAAGGCGGTGTTCGACGACCTCATCAAAGAACCGACCAACCTGCCCAAACGGATGACCAGTCTCCAGCAGGAGATCGCCACGATCGAGACTGACAAGGCCGGTGACCCGCAGAAGACGGATTTCAAGCGCCTGTACGCCGCCGCCCTGGTCGCCGGGTGGCACCTGGACCAGATCTGGCGGGGCTTTGGCAACACGAACGACTACGTCAGCTGCCTGTGCCGCGCGCTGAAGCGCCAGCTTCGGGGCCACGCGACGATCGCGGTGCTGCTGGGTCGGCAGGCCGAGCACCAGTGCCACCGCGACGCCGCAGCGGCGCACTGCGTTCACCTGCGCGAGCAGACCGTCGACGAGGTTATGGCGCAGTACGTCCGGCTGCTCGCCGAGACGGCCGGCGGCCAGGCGCATGGCCTGGCGGGCGGCGGCGAGGCGGATCCCGGTGCCGGGGCCGAGGGCGACCGGTCCCTGCGTCGGCGGCGCAACCGCGACCGCGACCGGTACGGATACTGATCATTGCAGTGATCGAGATCAATGCATTTGATATCGGAGCGGTCCGGTAACAGCCGAGTCCCGGCATTCATGGTGGAAGCCAGCCGAATACGCCGCACGTAAGTTCGAAAAGAGGGCGCAATGACCATCACAACGCTCCACCCGGGCGTCTACATCCAGGAGATCCCCAGCGGCGTCCGCACCATCACCGGCGTCGCGACCTCAATCGCGGCGTTCGTCGGGCGAACCCGGCGAGGGCCGGAGAACACCCCGACCGTCATCAACGGCTTCGCCGACTTCGAGCGAACCTTCGGGGGGCTGTGGCGGGACAGCACGGTCAGTTTCGCGGTGCGAGACTTCTTCACGAACGGCGGCGGCCAGGCCGTCGTCGTCCGGCTGACCGAGCAGGCCACCGCAGCGAGCTTCGACGTCAACGGCCTGCTGCTGGCCGCGGCCAGCGCCGGCACCTGGGGCAACGGCGTGCGGGTCACGGTCAGCTCCGAGGTGTCCGCGGAAATCGCCGGGCAGCTGGGTCTCACCCCGGCCGACCTGTTCACGCTGGTCGTCACTGAGGTGGGAGCCGACGGCGCGGAGGTGTCGCGCGAGGTCTTCCGCAACGTCACCGTCGTCGCCGGCCCGCGGAACGCCGCCGACGTGCTGGCCGAGGGATCGCAACTCGTCCGCACGGTCGCGCCCCTGCCGGCCACCCCGCCGGCTCCGGCGGCCGGCGTCGCGCCGGCGGCTGGCGGCACCGACGGCACGGCGCTGACCGCCGACAGCTACATCGGCAGCGGCAAGGCAGCCGCCCACCAGGGCTTGTGGGCCCTGGACGGGGCCGACCTGTTCAACCTGCTGTGCATCCCGCCACTGACCCTGGACAGCGACCTGCCAGCCGAGGTCTACCAGCAGGCCCTGCCCTACTGCGTCCAGCGCAGGGCGATGCTGCTGGTCGATCCGCCGCTGGCGATGCGGGCGGACGGCCAGGCACCCGCCAGGCTCCAGGAGCTCGGCCTCAGCGGCCCGGACGCCCGCAACGCCGCGCTGTTCTTCCCCCGGATCGTCAAGGCGGACCCGACGTCCGAGTACCGGCAGGGGACGTTCGCACCGTGCGGGGCGATCGCCGGGGTCATCGCCCGGACCGACGCCGCCCGCGGGGTGTGGAAGGCCCCGGCCGGCATCGATGCGACGCTCACCGGGGTGTCCGATCTGGAGGTCAACCTGACCGACGCGGAGAACGGGCAGCTCAACCCGATCGGGGTAAACTGCCTGCGCACCTTCCCCGTGGTCGGGCGGGTGGTCTGGGGTTCCCGAACCATGCGCGGCGCCGACCTCCTGGGCGACGAGTACAAGTATCTCCCGGTGCGGCGACTCGCGCTGTACATCGAGGAGAGTCTGTTCAGGGGTACCCAGTGGGTCGTCTTCGAGCCGAATGACGAGCCGCTGTGGGCGCAGATCCGGCTCAACCTCGGCGCCTTCATGCAGAACCTCTTCCGGCAGGGTGCGTTTGAGGGATCCAGCCCGAAGGACGCGTACTTCGTCAAGTGCGACAGCGAGACGACCACTGTCAACGATCGGAACCTCGGCCGGGTCAACGTCCTGGTCGGCTTCGCCCCGCTGCGGCCGGCGGAGTTCGTTGTCCTTCAGATCCAGCAAATCGCCCGAGCCCAGGCGTAGGAGCGTGAGTCATGGCCCAGTTCAGCGCGAACGGGAACCGGTACGACCCGTACAAGAATTTCAAGTTCAAGGTCACCTGGGATGGCCACACCGTCGCCGGTATCAGCAAGGTCAGCGGGCTCAAGCGCACCACAGAGGTGGTCAAGCACCGCGAGGGCGGCGACCTGAGCAGCACCAGGAAGTCGCCCGGTCGCACCGAGTACGAGGCGATCACCCTGGAACGCGGCGTCACCCACGACCTCGACTTCGAGCAATGGGCGAACAAGGTCTGGAACCACCAGTCCAGCCTCGGCTCCGAGGTGTCGCTGAAGGACTTCCGCAAAGACCTCCGCATCGTCGTCTACAACGAGGCCGGGCAGGAGGCCCTGGCGTACAACGTGTTCCGCTGCTGGGTCTCGGAGTACCAGGCCATGCCAGACTTGGACGCCAACGCCAACGCCGTGGCGATCCAGCACCTCAAGCTCGAAAACGAAGGCTGGGAACGCGACATCAACGTCGCGGAGCCGACCGAACTCGCACTCGGAACGTGATCCCATGCCCAGGTTCGGTCCTCACCAGCTGCTGACCGCCTGGGAACTCGGGATCCGCCAGGGTCCAGCAGAACGTGCGCTGACCCTGCTCTCGGCTGCCCACGTCCACGGTTCTTCAATGGACAGCGCACACGTGGACGTGGGCAGCCGGGAGGTGACGCTCGCCGGGCTCCTTTGCCAGATTGGCGGCGGGCAGGTCTGGGGCAGCACCGAGTGCTGCGGCTGCTGCGAGCGTCTTGACGTGCCCGTCGCGGTGGACGCCATCGCCGCGCTGCCGGTCCACGAGCCCGGGGCCAGGTTCACGATCGCCGTTGACGGCGAGGAGGTCGCCTTCCGGCTGCCAACGACGGCGGACCTCGACGCCGTGGCTGGTCTGGCCGTGGACGAGGCCCGCGATGCGCTGCTGCGTCGCTGCCTCGGCCTCGGGGTGGAGCCGGAGGCCCGGCAAGGCACCGGGCCAGATACCGGGCCGCCGGGCACCGGGGTGCTGGCTGCCGGCCTGGTCGAGGCGGTCGAGGCCGCCCTGGAGCGGATCGCCCCAGCAGGGAGCATCCGGGTGCTGATCGGCTGCCCGAGTTGCGGGACGTCGACCGAAGCAGCCGTCGACCTGTCCGTCCTGCTGTGGGCGGAGCTCGAAACGCTGGCCCTCGCCCTGCTCAACGACATCCACACACTCGCCGCGGCGTACGGATGGACCGAGGACGAGATCCTGCGGCTCAGCCCGGCCCGGCGCGCGGCATACCTCAACCTGGCGAGCGGCTGACGCCTCCGCTGTCCCGGGGTGGTTCGTCCCCGGCACCCCGGGACAGCGGCAACTCACAGAGAGACGCGGCAATGACTGACTACCTTGGTTACCTCGTACAGCGGGCCCTCGGCGGCGCGCGGATCCTGTCGCCCCGGCCACGCTCCCCGTTCGAACCCGTCGCATGGGGGGCTATGGAGACAGCGGAGCCGCTACCATCCACGTTGGACCAGCGCCCGCCACCGCATGGGAGGACCGATCCCCCGCCCGGGGCGGCCGGGTTTCGGCCCGAGTCAGGCATCCTTTGGCCCGGCGGTGGTAAACCGGACGGGCGGGCCGAACCGGCCAGCACGAAAGCGGGAGCCGGGACGCCGGACACGGCAGGGCGTGCAGAACTGATGAACACCGGCGAAACAGCAACGCGGTTCTGGGCCAGACCGCGGTTCAGCGCGACGCCCACGGCCAATGAGCGGGAGTCCGAGGCCGACACCACCGTCGAGCCTGACGCCGACGCGAATGCCAACGGCGCCGCCCCCGCCCGGCTTGCGGCCGGATCCCGCAGGCCGTCCGCAGGTCAGACCAGCGATCCGACCCCCGCGACTGCTGCCACCCCCGGCACCGAGCAGCCTGCCGGCACCGGCCGCGACTGGCCGGCTGCCGCGCACTCGACGCTGGACGTTGGTCAGCCGGCGCTGGACGCCGCGCACTCGACGCCGGACGTTGGGCAGCCCCTGGCAGGCAATGACATGCCGTATCGTCCGGCTGGCTCAGGTCGCCCGGATCCCAACCTGACCAATCTGCCGGAACACAATCAATCAGGCCGACCTGACCAGTTGAGCCAGCATGATCCCGCACACCGCGTCGGGCCGGTCGCTCCGGCGCCGGTACCAGGGCCGACGCCAAGGCCTGCGCCAAGGCCGACGCCAGGACCTGCGCCAAGGCCGACGCCGGCAGCGGGACCGGTCCAGGTACCGAAACGGGCACCGCAGCGATCGGTCCCGGGATCGCGGCAGGCGCTGGCGAGGACCGATGCAGCGCCGCCACGCGTGCAGCCGCAGGCAGGTCCACGAGCCCAGGCGGACCCCGGCTCGCTGGCAGCCGCCAGTACTCGGGCATTGGCCCGGCGCGGGTGGGCGGACCCGGCCGTCATCCCCGGGGAGCAGGCCACGGAGCCCCCGACGCAGCACATCACGGTCAATATCGGGCGGGTGCAGGTGCAGTCGCCCCCGCTGGCACCGGCGCTCGTTCCGGTGCCCGCCGCCGGGCCCGGCTCGCGGCAGCTATCCCTTGACGAGTACCTCGAACGCCGCGGTGGTGGATCACGATGAGCAACTCCCTCGCAGTCGCCATGGTCACGGCGGCGCTGCGCCGCATCCTCGGTGAGGCCTTGGTGGGTGTACCCGCCGGTGGGGTGGAGAACGCCCGGGTCACCACCCTGCGCCCGGACATGCTCGACGAGGCGGAGCAGGACGGCCGAGGCATCAACATTTTCCTCTATCAGGTCACCCCCAACGCGGCGCTGAACTGCTCCGATCTGCCAGCGCGCCGTGAGGACGGCACCGCGGTCGCCAGACCCCGGCAGGCGCTGAATCTGCGGTACCTGCTCACCTTCTCCGGCGACGAGAGCACCCTGGAGCCGCAGCGGATGCTCGGCGTCGCCATGAGCACCCTGGCCGGAATGCCGGTGCTCAGCGGGGCACTGGTTCGCGAGATCGTCGGCCGCGACCAGGCCGACGACCCATCGACCTGGGAGCAGTACTCAGATCTGGCCGACCAGATCGACGCGGTACGGTTCACCTTCCAGTCGATCGGGCTGGACGAGCTGTCCACCCACTGGTCGACCTTCTTCAACGCGCCGTACCGCCTGTCAGTGACCTATCAGGCGTCGGTTGTCCTGCTGGACTATGACCTGGTCCCGCAGCCCGCCCTGCCCGTGCGCGACCGGGGAACAGACGTCGCGGCGGCGCAGCGCCCCACCATCACCCGGATCGTCGCCGACAGCGCGCCGGCCGATCCGATCGTGCCGGGAACCCTGCTGCGCATCGAGGGCGAGCAGCTGCGCGGCGCGTACGCCACTCTGGTACGCGTCGAGGATGTTGACGTGCTGGTCCCGGACGCCCAGGTCACCAGGAGCAGGCTGACCCTCGCCCTGCCGGCCGGGGTCGGCGCTGGCGTGCGGGGCGTGCAGGTCCGGCATCCCCGGATGGCAGGGAGTCCGCCGGTCGAGCTGGTGGGCATGGAATCGGATATCGCCGCCATCATCGTGCGCCCAGCTGTCGGCGCCCCCGTCACGGCCACCCCGGGCACGCCGGGATCGACGCCTGGCGCCGTCGAGGTCGTCGTCCCCGTCGCGCCGCCCGTCCAGCGGGGGCAGCGGGTTGTGCTGCTGCTCAACAAGTATCTGCCGGCGGATGACCCGGCGAGCCAGCCGGTCGACGCCGAGGCCGCGGCCGGCGCCGAGGCCAACGCCAGCCCCGACGCCAGCCCCAGTGCCTACGCCTTCGCCGCGCCGCCGATCGATCCGGCCGGCCCGGAGCAGGTCGGCACGATAACCGTCGTGGTGTCCGGCGTCGCTGCCGGAACATACCTGGTACGGCTACGGGTCGATGGCGCTGAGAGCATGCTGCGGACCGGGACGGACGGACGGTACGCGGAGCCCACGGTGGTCATCCCATGAGCCCGGCGGTTCGGGACAGCGGGTGGTTCTCGGCGAACCAGGACTTCTTCGCCGCAGCCCTTGCGGTCGTCCGATCCCGGCTGACCGGCGGGGATGCGGCGGCGGAGCTCGAACTGCTGGCAGAGGCCCGGCTGGCCATGCCGGCGCCCCCTGCCCTGGAGAGCATCGGCGACGCGTTCGGCCTGTCCGCGTTCGAGCGGGACGTGCTACTGCTGTGCTGCGGGGTCGAGCTGGACGCCGGGATCGCCGGGGCGTGCGGGACGGCCGGCGGCGAGCCCCAACTGCCCTGGGCCACGTTCGGCCTGGCCATGACAGCCCTCCCGGAGGCGCACTGGAGCGCGATCACCCCGGCGGCGGCGCTGCGCCGCTGGCAGCTGGTCGAGCTGACCCACCCGGAGTCCCCTGCCAGCAGCCCGCTGCGGATCGATGAGCGGATCCTCAATGCTTTGGCCGGTATCTCCTATTTGGATACCCGGATCGAGAGCCTCGCTGAGCCGCTCGGTGCCCCGGCCGAGCTGCCGCCGAGCCTCGGGGAGGCCGCGTCGCGGCTGGCCGCTGCCTGGGCCGCGGCAGCGACCGGCCAGCAGGCGGGCGGCCACCACCGGACCGGCTGCTGCCTGGCGGGCGGCCCGGTACGACTGCACGGGCGGCAGCGCGGTGACCTGCGGGCCGTCGCGGCCACAGCGTCGGCGGCCCTCGGCCTGCGCGGGATCTGCCTGCGCGCGGCGGACCTGCCGGCGGCACCGGTCGACCGCGAGTTCCTCGCCCGGCTGTGCGAGCGGGAGACCGTCCTCACCGGGCTGGCCTGGCTGGTCGAGGTCGACGGCCGGTCCGAGGACGATGCGCGCCTGGCGATCGACTTCGCGGTGCGGCTACGCGCCCCGGTCGCCGTCGCCGCAAGGACCCTGGTCCGCGACGCCGATCGCCGGCTGGCCCAGATCGAGGTGGCCCCGGCCGGGCCGAGGGAGCAGCGCGACCTGTGGCGGCACGCGCTCGGTGCCGCGACGGCCAATGCCCTCGGAAACTGGGTCGACCGGATCGCCGGGCAGTTCGACCTCGGGGTGGCGAGCATCGCCGCAGCCGCCAGCGAGGTCGTCGGCGCCCCAGGGCACGACAGTGGACCCGACCGGCCCGACGCCCACACGGACCGGGACCGCTCCAGCGCGGACCGGGACCACCTCGGCGCGGCGCTGTGGGACGCCTGCCGGCGCCAGGCCCGCCCAGCCATGGACAGCCTGGCACAGCGCGTCGACCCCCACTCCGGCTGGGACGATCTCGTACTGCCAGAGACGCAACTGCGGACCCTGCGCGAGATCGTCGCCCAGGTCCGGCACCGGCTGACCGTCCTGGAAGACTGGGGGCTCGCTGGCCGCAGCGGCAGGGGGCTCGGCGTCGCCGCGCTCTTCGCCGGGGCCAGCGGCACCGGCAAGACCCTCGCCGCCGAGGTGCTCGCCAGCGACCTGCGGCTCGATCTGTACCGGGTGGACCTCAGCCAGGTCGTCAGCAAGTACATCGGGGAGACCGAGAAGAACCTGTCCCACGTCTTCGACGCCGCCGAGGCCGGCGGCGCGGTGTTGCTGTTCGACGAGGCGGACGCCCTGTTCGGCAAGCGCAGCGAGGTCCG
>JAFGOK010000202.1 GCA_016926535.1 Micromonosporaceae bacterium
CCCCGATGGTGTAGACCGGAGAGACGTTATGTCAACCCCGTCGAACACGGCCAGATTCGATCACCCTCACGCCAGCAGATTGATTCTCTGGTGAACTCAGCGTCGGCCACCGTGACGGCGGCGGCCCGGTGCCTATCCGGACAACCAGCATCCGGTCTCATGAATTCATGAGGCCGATGTACTGGCGGGAGACGTGCGCGGTGGCGCGCCCGGCCTTGCGGTCGCCGGGGTCAGTGGATTCCCCATGAGCGTCTCAGGGAGGAGGGCCGGCTGGACAGCCTCGCCAGTGCCATCCACGGGATCGTCGGGTGAGGGCCTCCCTTCGAACGACCTGAGATGGCCTGCCTTCTGCCCTGCGATAGCCTCCCGGGATGCCCGATGTTCTGATCGATGTGCTGTCAGTCGTAGCCGCAGTCCTCGGGACTGTGCTGGTTGTCACCGCCGTCCATCGGATCCTTCGTCGCGCCGGGCGGAAGTCCCAGCTCGTTCAGGATCTCACCGGCCGGGCCTACTGGCCGGTGGCGGTCATGACCGCCCTGCTGGCAGCCCGGGTGGCCATCCCGGCTTTCACCACGAACGGCTGGCACGTGATCGCGACCCGAGTCATCACGATCCTCACGATCGGTGCGGGAGGCTGGCTTGCCGCAGCCCTGCTTCATGTGGTTGCGGACGCCGCGTTGCAGCGCTTCCGGGTGGATGTGCAGGACAATCTGACCGCGCGGCGGCTGCACACCCAGATCACGGTGCTTCGGCGGGTCGGTCTCGCTGCTGTGATCGTGGTGACCACCGGAACGATTCTGACCACCTTCCCCCAGGCCCGAGCGGTGGGAACGAGTGTTCTTGCCTCCGCTGGTCTGGCAGGGATCGTCGCTGGTCTGGCCGTCCAGTCGATGATGAGGAATTTCTTCGCTGGTATGCAGTTGGCCTTCGGTAACGCGCTGCGCCTGGACGATGTGGTCGTGGTCGAGGACGAGTGGGGTCGGGTCGAGGAGATGACCCTGGGGTACGTCGTGATCCGGATCTGGGACGAGCGGCGCCTCATCCTGCCGTCGTCGTATTTCACGGAGAAGCCCTTCCAGAACTGGACGCGGACGGGTGCCTCAGTGCTCGGCACCGTTGAGGTCGACGTGGACTGGGCGGTACCGATCGAGGAGATGCGTCAGGCGGTGTGCGAGATCGCTGAGGAGCAGAGGGCAACGCTCTGGGACGGCCGGGTCAGCAGTCTCCAGGTCACTGCCGCGACCGATGGCACCATCCGGGCGCGGGCGCTGGTCAGCGCCGCCGACAGTTCGAAGCTGTGGGACCTGCGCTGCCTGCTGCGGGAACGCCTCGTCGAGTGGGTCCAGCAGCGGCACCCCGACGCCCGGCCTCGGATCCGCACCGAACTGTCACATCGCACCCGTGACGTAGAGCTCGAAACCGCGCCCGGTGGCCAGGGTGCGCGGCGGAAGGGGGGCCAGGGCAGTGACCCGCCGCTTCCGCCGCGCACGTGACCGCGCAGCGCTGGCCTCTCCCCAGCAGGTTGGGGTCAGGACGGTCGTCGGCTGGCGCGGGTCGGTGAACGTGGACTCTGGCTGGTGGTGCTGTGCGATGCACCGATAGCCAAGGATCACAAAATATTTCGCAATGTTCAAGGAAAACTTCCAGTGATCTTCGGCGGTTGGGTCGCTCTGGAGCCACTGGTTCCGGCGCTGAGCTCGCATGGGAGGCATCGTGGCTCGGCTGGTTTCGCGGTGAAAACCGGGCGCGGTCCTCTCGGTGGTCCTTGCTCTCTTCCGGAAAAGGACCGAGAACGATCAGGTGCGCTGCGGGTCTGAGGGCCACACCGTCTGGTGGAGGGGGATGGCCTGGTGAGATAGTGTCACGACATATCGTCAAGGGCATCGTCGAACAGAATCGGGGAGCAGCGGGTGCGAGAAGCGACCGAGGACCGGGGTGGTGACTGCCAGAGTGGGTATCCTGCCCCTGCCTGCTGCGGGCGCCAGAACGGTGGTCGCCGGGCCAGGAAAGGGTGGATTCGGGGCGCCATCCTGGCGCTGCTGGCCGAGCGCCCGATGCACGGCTACGAGATGATCTCTGAGCTCTCCCAGCGTACCGGCGGGGCCTGGAATCCCAGCCCGGGAGCGGTCTATCCGGCCCTTCAGCTCCTGGCGGACGAGGGCCTGATCGACAGCGAAACCGAGGCGGGCCGGCGGCGCCACACCCTGACCGAGGCCGGCCGGCGGGCCCTGGCGGAGCAGGGGGACGCAGCGCCGCCCTGGGCGTCGATGATCGTCGCCGTCGATCCCGTTGACGAGGAGCTTCGGCAGGCCCTCAGGGGAGCGGACCTCGCCGCGATGCAGGTACTGTCCGCCGGGACTCCAGAGCAGAAGGAGCGCGCCAGCGAGGTGCTTTCAGGGACCCGCAGGGCGCTGTACCGGATTCTGGCGGACAGCGATTGACCGGCCCCGCCGCGATGTGGACGATGTCAGCACACCAACGAGCCAGATACAGGGAGATCACAGATGCGTCAGCGCCTGATTATGCCGCTCGTCGCCGTCGCCGCCGGGTTGAGTCTCGCCCTGGTCGGATGCTCCTCCTCGGATTCCGACGACCAGCAGGCCAGCGTCCCCAGCCCGG
>JAFGOK010000203.1 GCA_016926535.1 Micromonosporaceae bacterium
AACAGCAACGGCCTTCCAGGAAGGCGGGGTGGGTGCGAGACCACCCCGCCTTCGCGCGTACCCTCGTCGGGTGGCAAGAGATGCTGGTGCTGGCGCGTCCGGGGGGTACCGTGCCGGATTCGCGTGTTTCGTCGGGCGGCCGAACGCTGGGAAGTCGACTCTGACGAACGCCATCATCGGGCAGAAGATCGCCATCACCTCCAACCGCCCGCAGACGACCCGGCACACGATCAGGGGAGTGCTGCACCGCCCGGACTCCCAGCTGGTCCTCGTGGACACCCCCGGCCTGCACCGGCCGCGGACCCTGCTCGGCCAGCGCTTGAACGACCTGGTGCGCCAGACCTGGAGCGAGGTCGATGTCATCGGGCTGTGCCTGCCGGCGAATGAGGAGATCGGTCGAGGCGACCGCTTCATCACCGGCGAGATCGCGGCGCTGAAGGCGGCGGTCGTCGCTGTCGTGACCAAGACCGACCTCGTCGACCGCGCGCACCTGGCCAGCCGTCTGGCGGCCGTGGCGGACCTGGGCGATTTCGCCGACATCGTCCCGGTCAGCGCCGTGACGGGCAGTCAGGTCGAATCCCTCGTCGAGGTCCTCATCGGGCTGCTGCCACGCTCGCCGCGCCTGTACCCGGACGACCTGATCACCGACGAGCCGGAGCACGTGCTCATCGCCGAGCTGATCAGGGAATCCGCCCTGGAAGGGGTCCGCGACGAGTTGCCGCACTCCATCGCGGTCCTGGTCGAGGAGATCATGCCCGAGGGGTCCCTGACGAAGATCTATGCCGACGTGTACGTCGAGCGGCAGAGCCAGAAGGCGATCGTGATCGGGGCGAAGGGCAGCCGGCTCAAGGAGGTCGGGACGAGGGCCCGGCTGGCCATTGCCGATCTGCTTGGCACCAGGGTCTATCTCGACCTGCACGTCCGGGTCGCCAAGGACTGGCAGCGCGATCCCCGGCAGCTGCGGAAACTGGGGTTCTGACCGCCCTGCCTGATTGTTTCGCTGGGCGGTGCGAGTCTGTCGTGGCAGGCAGGCTGTGGCGAATTTGTGAAAATCAATGGTTGACTCCCCGAAGGGGGCTCTCTAACGTGAGGGCAGCCTCACCATACGACCGTTATGTCCTGACCTGTGACATTTCGTGATCGTGCGGTATCATTCCGCCCCGCGCGATCTGGTCTCCCCGTGTCGTACCCCAGAGAGGATCGCCAATGCGAAAGCGAATCATCGCCGCTGCGTCCGGTATTGTTCTGGCCGCCGCCGGCATTGCCTTCGCCGTGCACGCCCAGGCCGCATCCGCCGGTTGCGCCGTCACCTACAGCGTCGCAGCCCAGTGGCCGGGCGGCTTCACAGCGAACGTTGGTGTCAAGAACCTCGGCGACCCGCTGAGTGCGTGGACGCTGAATTGGACCTTCTCAACCTCGACCCAGACCGTCACCCAGATGTGGGGGGCGAGTTTTACCCAGAGTGGTAGTGCGGTGACGGCGAAAGCGTCCGGCTGGAACGCGTCGCTGGCCACCAACGCGCAAGCCTTTCTCGGCTTCAACGGGACCTCCAATGGCACTAACCCGGTCCCGACCAGCTTCGCCCTCAACGGCACCACCTGCACCGGCAGCGCGGCGGGGACGACGGTCCCGACGTCCGCAGCACCGACTTCAGCGGCTCCGACCTCAGTCGCGCCGACGTCCGCCGCGCCGACCACAGCCCCGCCCGCAGCAACGACCGGCCTGGTCGGCTGGGCCGCACAGAACGGTGGCACCACCGGCGGGGCCGGGGGCAGCACGGCCACCGTTACCTCAGCCAGTGCCCTGGACTCCGCGCTGCAATCGACCAGCCCGATGGTCATCCAGGTCTCCGGGATGATCTCGATCTCCGGGATGCACAAGGTCGCCTCGAACAAGACCGTCATCGGGGTCGGCGCCAGCTCCGGAATCACCGGCGGCGGGCTGAACGTCAGCGGGGCGAAGAACGTGATCATCCGTAACCTGGTGTTCAAGAACGCCGACGACGACTCGATCAACGTGCAGAACTCCACCAACGTATGGATCGACCACAACGACCTGTCCAACGGCTACGACGGCCTCGTCGACATCAAGCGGGCCTCCGACTACGTGACGGTCTCGTGGAACCACGTCCACGACCATGACAAGACCATGCTGCTCGGGCACAGCGACGACAACGCCTCAGAGGACACCGGCAAGCTGCGGGTGACCTACCACCACAACTGGTTTGACGGCACCGGGCAGCGCCACCCGCGGGTGCGCTTCGGCAACCCGGTCCACGTCTACAACAACTACTACAGCAGCATCGGCTCCTACGGCGTCGCCTCGACCTGCAATGCCGGCGTCCTCGTCGAGAGCAACTACTTCGAGAACACCAAGGATCCGTTCCACCTGGCCGAGGGCGACTCCCCGGACGGCAACCTCGTCGCCAGGAACAACCACATGGTCAACTCGGGGTCGGGAGAGACCGGCGGCAGCGTCAACGCGATTCCCTACTCCTACACCGCCGACACCGCCAGCACCGTCAAGTCCACTGTGACCAGCGGCGCGGGCACCGGAAAGATCTGAGCAGACCGGCCTCCGGCTGCATGATCAGTTATTCGGTCCGCAAATGTTGCTTTGGGCCACATTTGCGGACCGAATCATGTCAAACGGGCACGATGAGGGCGGCAGGGGTGCCATGAGTCCCGGGATCGGCCACCCGGAACGGGCCGCCCGGAACCAGCCACTTGGCAACCAGGGACAATGGTTGGGTGACCGGGTTCAGGGGCAAGCTCTACCGTGACGACGCCATCGTGCTCCGGGTGCAGAAACTCGGCGAGTCAGACCGGATCATCACCCTGCTCGCCCGCCGGACCGGGCGGGTGCGGGCCGTCGCCAAGGGCGTTCGGCGAACCACCTCGCGATTCGGGGGGCGCCTTGAGCCGTTCGGGCATGTCGATCTCCAGATCGCCGAGGGGCGGAGCCTGGACGTCATCAACCAGGTCGAGGGCATCAGCCTGTACGGCAAGCGTTTCCTCTCCGACTACGCCCGGTACACGGTGGCCAGCGCCATCGCCGAGACGGCGGAGCGGCTGACCCCGATCGAGCGGGAACCTATGCCCCGGTTGTTCCAGCTGACCCTCGGCGCTGTGAAGGCCTTGGCCGCGGGAGCGCATGCCGGGCCGCTGATCCTCGACGCGTACCTGCTGCGCGCCATGGCCGTCGCGGGATGGGAGCCTGCCCTGCGGGGCTGTGCGGTCTGCGGGACTGCCGGAGAGCACCGGAGCTACTCCGTCCCGGCCGGGGGGTGCGTCTGCGGAAACTGCCGCCCGCCCGGGGCCAGCCGGCCCGCCTCGGCGACCATCGCGCTGATGGCAGCCCTGGCCGAGGGGGAATGGCCGGAGGCCGAGTTGAGCGGGGAGCCCGCGCGCCGGGAGGCCAGCGGCCTGATCGCCGCGCACCTGCAGTGGCATCTGGAACGCGGGCTACGCTCGTTGCCGTTGGTGGATCGAACATACCCAGGACCGGCATGACGCTCAGAGGGGGCACTGCGTGATGGTGGCAGGTCAGCCAGGCACCTACCGTTCGCCGTCGAAGCATCCGTCTGGGGCGCGCCCGCCGCTGCTGCCCGCAGAGGCCGTTCCCCGGCATGTCGCGATCATCATGGACGGCAACGGCCGGTGGGCCAAGCAGCGCGGGCTGCCCAGGACCGCTGGCCACACCCAGGGAGAAAGCGCGTTCTTCGACGTCGTCGAGGGAGCATTGGAGCTCGGCATTCGCTATGTCAGCGTCTACGCCTTCTCGACGGAGAACTGGCGGCGGTCCCCCGAAGAGATCCGGTTCCTGATGGGGTTCAACCGGCAGACCATCCGCCGGCGGCGCGACGACTTCAACGCCATGGGGGTTCGGGTCCGATGGGCGGGGCGGCACCGGCGGCTGTGGCGCAGCGTCATCACGGAGCTGGAAGTGGCCGAGCGTATGACCAGGCATAACGACCTGCTCGACCTGACGATCTGCCTGAACTACGGGGGCCGGGCAGAGCTCGCCGACGCCGCAGCCCGGCTGGCTGCCGACGCTGTCGCCGGGAAGATCAAACCCGACCGGATCACTGAGCGCACGCTCGCCCGCTACCTGTATGTGCCGGATCTTCCTGATGTCGATCTGCTGATCCGATCCTCCGGAGAGCAGCGCATCTCCAACTACATGATCTGGCAGACGGCGTACGCGGAATTCGTGGCGCCCGAGACCCTGTGGCCGGACTTCGACCGGCGGCACCTGTGGTACGCCTGCGAGCTCTATGCCAAGCGCGACCGGAGGTTCGGCGGGGCGCTCCCCAATCCGGTCGCTCCGGAGCCGCTTGACCCCGGGTTACCTGACCCCGGGTTACCTGACCCCGGGTTACCTGACCCCGGGTTACCTGACCCCGGAGCCGCTTGACCCTCCGGTCAGCGTGGCTCCGCAGACGTTCTGTCGGGGTTGGGTTGGTCTGGGCGGGATGTCGGTCAGGTGGACTCGGCCTGCGTGGTTGAGGCCGCCGGGGGAGAAGATCGGTGGGGGTCCGTCTGGGACGGCGTCGTTCGTGGGTGGTTGTGCCGGCTTCGCTG
>JAFGOK010000204.1 GCA_016926535.1 Micromonosporaceae bacterium
GCGGCGCCGCAGTATCCGTCGCAGCCGGCTACCCCATCCGACCAGGCCGGAACGTACGGCCAGCAGGAGCAGCCGGCCAGCGGCCCGTACGCCAAGTACATGGGCCCGACCGCGATGAACCCGAACGCGGCCCCGAGCTCCGCGCCTCCGGCCAGCGAGCCCGGGTCGGGCTACTCCGGTCCGACGTCAGGTGGCCCGACCTCGGCGCCCCCGTCGTCCCAGCAGCCGGATGAGCAGGATCAACGGACCCAGTTGCTCCCTCCCGGGGCGCAACCCGGGGAGACCCAGTACCCGTGGGTCCCGCCACAGCAGCAGTAGACTCATACGCATGATCACGGAGGGCTCCCCGACCGGCGGAAGGGGGGTCCTCCGTCGTGGCATTGACGGGCTTGATCGGCGAGAACCGAAGGCGATCGGAGATCTCCTCGCGGCCAGGGGCAAGGCACTGGACGATCTCATCGAGGCAGCTGGCGCGCTCCGGGATGCCGGCCTGGCCGCAGCTGGGCGCCCAGGTGTTGTCACGTATTCCCGGAAGGTCTTCATCCCGCTGACCCAGCTGTGCCGCAACCGCTGCGGGTACTGCGCCTTCACCAAGGCCGGCGTCCCCCCTGTGCCCTTTCTCGGGCAGAAGGAGGTGCTGGAGATTGCGGAGGCCGGCGCGGCAGAGGGGTGCACGGAGGCGCTGTTCACGCTTGGAGACCATCCAGAGGACCGGTGGGTGGCCGCCCGGCGTTGGCTTTCGAAGCGGGGCTATGACTCGACCCACGACTACCTGATGACCTGCGCCCGGCTGGTGCTGGACAGGACCGGCCTGCTGCCGCACCTCAATCCCGGGGTCATGACGTTCGAGGAACTGCTCCGGTTGCGGTCGGTCGCCCCGAGCATGGGCATGATGCTGGAGACTACCGCGACGCGGCTTTGGCGGGAGCCCGGAGGTCCGCACTACCGCTGCCCGGACAAGGCGCCGGAACGCCGGCTGCGGGTCCTGGAGGACGCCGGGAGAGCCTCGGTCATCTTCACGACCGGGATCCTGATCGGTATCGGGGAGACCCTGGTCGAGCGTGCGGAGGCGCTGCTTGCGATCGAACGGATCGCGCGGCGCCACGGGCATGTCCAGGAGGTCATCATCCAGGGGCTGACCCCGCACCCAGCGACGGCGATGCGGTCCTGGCGGCCTGCGGAGGCCGCCGACCTCGCAGCGACCGTCGCCGTGGCCCGGTTGCTGCTCGGAGCGGATGCCCACATCCAGTCACCGCCGAATCTGATCGGTTCCGACCTGGAGCTCCTGCTCAGGGCGGGGATTGACGATCTTGGTGGGATCTCGCCCATTACCCCGGACCATGTCAATCCGGCGCATCCCTGGCCCGCGATTGAAGACCTCGGTGCCCGCCTCGACCAGTGCGGTCTTCGCCTGGCGGGACGGCTGGCGGTGTACCCGGAGTACCTGAGCAGGGCGGACACCTGGATCGATCAGCGGCTGATCAGCGCCGTCCGGGCCCTGGCTGATCCGACGACCGGTCTCGCCGCCGTGCCGCCGGCCGCTACTGTGCCGCCGGCCGCCGCTACGCATCAGTCCGGTCGCCCGCAAGCTGGCCCGGCGGGGAAGATCCCTCCTGAGCGTCTGGATCCGGAGATCCTTCGCGGGCTGGGACGCGCCGCAGACAACCCGGCGAGCCTGCTCGAACCAGCTCACGAGGGGGAGGCGCTTGCGTTGCTCGCAGCCGAGGGCGAAGCGGTCGATGCGCTGGCTGCCGTCGCGGACGACCTGCGCCGGGAGGCCGTCGGAGATGACGTGACCTATGTGGTCAACTGCAATATCAACTTCTCGAACGTTTGCACGATCGGCTGCCAGTTCTGCGGGTATTCCCGCAACGAGCGGGATGCCGATGCCTACCGGCTCACCACGGAGGAGATCGGCGATCGGGCCGAACGGGCAATGCTGGCAGGGGCGACCGAAGTGTGCGTCCAGGGGGGGATTGATCCGAGACTCGACGCGACCGGATACCTCGAAATACTTCACGCCATCAGGAAACGGGCACCGTGCCTGCACATCCATGCGTTCAGTCCGATGGAAGTCCTCTCTGGAGCGCGCAAGGCCGGGGTCCCAGTCCCCGAATGGCTGTCATGCCTACGCGAAGCCGGGCTCGACAGCATGCCAGGTACGGCGGCCGAGATCTTCGACAAACGCGTTCGTCGCATACTGACTACCCGCAAACTGTCGGCTGCGGAATGGGAATGCGTCGTCGAGGCGGCACATACGTTGGGTATTCGTTCTACCGCGACGATGATGTATGGACATGTCGATGGTCCTCAACACTGGTTTGGGCATATTCGGACCATCGCGGAACTTCAGGATCGCACGGGCGGGTTTACCGAGTTCGTTCCGTTGCCCTTCGTACACCATCACACTCCGATCTATCGGGCTGGATTGAGCCGACCGGGGGCGAGCGTCCGGGAACACCGCGTCATCCACGCGATGGCGCGGGTTCTGCTGTACGGGCGAATCGAGAACATTCAATGCTCTTGGGTCAAGATCGGTGACGAGGGTGCGGCGACGCTGCTGCTGGGCGGCGCCAATGACCTGGGCGGGACTCTGATGGAGGAGTCGATTTCCCGGTCGGCGGGGTCGGGGCACGGGTGCCGCCGGACGGTTGAGCAACTGCATGCCATCGCGGCAGCCGCTGGCCGCGGGGCGCGGCAGCGGACGACGGTCTAC
>JAFGOK010000024.1 GCA_016926535.1 Micromonosporaceae bacterium
CGCATCCTGTACCGGCGCTCCGACGAGATCCCAACCGGCGACCTGCGGGAACGCGTGCGCCGGCTCTCCGTTGCCATCTCCAGCACAGAACAGATGCTCAAGAGCGGGCGGGGAACCCCGGCCAGCTGCGTCGAGGACGTCGTCAACGGCCTGCTGGGGCTTGACGAGCGGTTCGCGGCCCTCCGCACCGTTGACGCCGACCTCGACCTGCGGGACCTGACCCCAGGGGACGCGGAACTGGTGGCCATCGCCGTCGGCGACCTGTGCTCCAACGCCATCAATGCCAACGCCTCGCGGTTCCGCGTCGGGCTACGGGCGGAGCAGGCAGAGCACGGCAGCTGGCTGGCCCTGGAAGCGGAGTGCACCTGCGGGAAGGCCATCCCAGAGGTCGCAGAGGACTCCAGCCTCATGCGGCTGGCGACCCTGCTGCACTACAACCGGGGCACCTTCGTCATCTGCGACGAGGGAGGCAGCCACCGGTTCATCCTGCGGTGGCCCACCACGAGTCGCCCACGAGCATGGGCGGTGGGCAGCCCTGGCCCAGCGGAGCCCCTGCCGTGATTCCCAGCCAGTCTCCTGAGGCCCCCGCCGGTCGCAGTCACGACCTCACGGCCCGGGTGGCCGCCTCGCGCGCTGCCGGGGGCACGGTGGACTCACCCCAGATCCTGCTGGTCGATGACCAACCCCACCAGGTCCTTCCCTGGCTGGAACGAGTCCTGACCGGGTTCACGCTGCTGCCCGTCAGCGGGGAGGAGGAACTGGACCGGCTGCTGGGCGGCCAGGTGCTGGAACGGTTGCCCCCCGGCCCGTACCACCCGGTCGCAGCCCTGGTCGACCTTGACCTGGGCGCCGGCGGAGGATCCGGTCTCGGGGTCATCCGGCGGCTGCGCGCCCACCCGGCCGCAGCTTGTACCACGATCATCCTGTTCACCAACGGCCTAGCGGGCCGGGACGACCGCGACCTGCTGGCCGTGCTGGCGGCCTATGCCAACGGGGATGGCCTGCTGGCCAGCACCAAAGACGAGCCGGACGGCCCCCGCCTGCGGGCCGTCCTCGCCGCGGCTGCGGCGACCGCCGCTGCCGGAGGCGTGCTGTCCCCGAAACGGTCCCTGGGCGGGCTGCGCTACGTCCCGCCCCTGACCCTCCGTAGTGTCCACACCCAGCGTCCGCCCTGTGATCTGGTGGAACTGCTGCTGGGGGAGCCGGGGCTGCGGGCCCTGTGGGGGCACTACGCCGACTGCGGCGCAGACTTCGACGAGGCGGTCAACCGGGCCAGGGACCAGTTTCCCGGTTTCCTGCGGCGGTCCCGTCGTGCCCCCAGGCCCGGCGCCTCACCAGCCGGCCACGCCCCGACCGGCCGGTCCCACCTGGCCAACGACCTGCTGACCAAGCGGGATTTCGGGGAGCTGTTCCTGTCCTGGCACCTCCACGGGGATTCGTTTCTCAACGTTCCGGGGACCGTGATGGAACCGCTGGGCCTGGGCAGCGAGGAAGAGTACCGGCAGCACAGCGCCCGCAGGCGGCTGATCCTCGGCATGTTCTTCGCCCGCTACGGCCGCCTGCTGATGGCCAGGGAGACCCACCGATTCGCCGAGGCGTACATCGCAGAGAAAGGCGTCCGATGAGACTGGTGACCCGCGTGG
Source organism: Micromonosporaceae bacterium (assembly GCA_016926535.1). Lineage (GTDB taxonomy): Bacteria > Actinomycetota > Actinomycetes > Mycobacteriales > Micromonosporaceae > JABDRL01. The sequence continues at coordinate 1,644 of JAFGOK010000024.1, forward strand.
TTCGAGCCTGCCTGGGTTCCCCTGGACGGATGGCGGCGACTGCCGCAGCCATCACGCCCGGCATGCACCTGCTGCTGTCCGCTGCGGTGGAGCGGCGCCGGGTCACCTGGGCGTCGGACTACCCTGCGGTCCTGGTCGGAGACCCGCTGCTGGCGATATCCACCGGGCTGGCCGCGCGGGTGGCAGGACCCCAGGCGGTGCTGGCCGCCGCGCCGCTGCGCCGGCCGCTGGCCCCGGTGGCTGTTGGGGCCGCCGCCCTGTTCGGGGCCTGGCAGCTGCGGGATGAAGTACGGCGGGGAGTCTACAGCAGGCAGCAGGCCGTCAGCCCCAGCAAGCTGTGGCATCAGTTCGTGGTGTATCCGGCCTTGACCCCGTTGGTCGCAGGGGCACTGCTGTCGGCGACCTCAGCGGCGCTCGCTCCTGAGGCAACGCGAAGCCAGCGGGTCGAAACGGCGCTGGCCTGGGCCGGGGCAGCGGGCTGGGCGGTGCTGGCCCTCGACGCGGTCCGGCATCCCCGCCGGGGCCACGGGACCTTTGACTGGTCTCGGCTGCGCCGCTGATTGCGATCGGTTTCTTGTTGCCCGGCTGTTGAGGTCTGCGACAACCCCGGTGACCGGGGTCCGCGGCAACCGAATGCATGGCGGCCAAATTCACGGCGAGCTCCCCCAATATTCGATTGCGCGTCACGGACAAGTTACCAACGGTAAGCAATATTGACAGTGGTCGCTCTGGTTGACCCATCGCGCCGGTCCGGAACGCCGAGGATCCGAAGAAAGGAACGTGATCCGTCATGGGACGCATCGCCCGCCGAACCGCCCTGGTCATGATCACTCTCAGCACGCTGGTCGCCAGCCCAGTCTCCGCCGCTCAGGCCAGCGAGCCAGCCGCGCCAGCCAGTGAGGCGACCCCGCTGGCCGCTGGCTACAGCTCCGGTTTGCCTCCGTATCGCGTCTGGCTGTCTGAGGTCGCCTCAGCCGTCGAGGAGGCCAACAACTACCTTGAGACGCGAATGTCCACCGTGGACCAGCAGGCAGCCGCTGAGCGGGAACGGGTCGCTCTGGTCCTCGACATTGACAACACCGCCCTGGCCAGCAGCTACGACCCGGGCAAGCCGGTTGAGCCGGTCTTGGAGATGGCGACGGCCGCCCACCGGACTGGCGCAGCGGTCTTCTTCGTGACCGCCCGGCCGGAGTGGTATCGATCCGCCAGCGAGGATGCCCTGATCGAGGCCGGATACCCGCTGGACGGGATCTACCTGGGGTCCTCCCACAGCTATTCCTCTGTGGAAAAGCAGAAGACCGCCAGCCGGATCGCGATCGAACGTCTCGGCTACACAATCATCGCGAATGTCGGCAACAACTGGCACGACCTGGCTGGCGAGCACGCGGAGCGTACCTACAAGCTGCCCGACTACAACGGTCTGCTCGGATAAGGTTGAGGGGCGCTCGAGAGAACGTGGGCTTTCCCGGTCGGAGCCCGACCGCGCTCCGACCGCGCTGACCCCAAGAAGATCGAGCGTTGGGATTTCGGCATCCACGGCGATCTCATCTGGGCCGGTTGGCGCGGCGCCATTGACCAGTTTGGCCTGGTCGGCCGCTACCGCAGCCCAGGAGTGTCCCCATGATCGGGACTGCCCGTCGCCCACCATCTGCCCTGAGGCGACCAGGAACGCTGGGAACGCCGTGTCCGTTTCCACCGAGGCCACCCCGGGAGCGGCGCGGAGGGCCGTCAGGTGGTCGCTGGACAGCCTGGGCTGCTCGTTGAGCGGGATACTCAGACCAGCTGAGGTGCGGATCGACTCGGCGCGCCGTACCACGATCTCTGCGGCGGGCAACTGCCACTCCTGGTCGGTCAGCTGAGCCCCGCCCTGCTCCGCGGAGGCCCCGAGAATGAGGGCCGCGACGCAGAGCGCTGACCCGAGCGCGACGGCCAGCCCGGATGCGAGAGCGGAAACCCACCTCGACCGCAGGCTTCGCCAAGCCATGAGCAGCATGTCAACGCTCCAGCGTCGCAAGTCGATGGGAGACGGTCTCAGCGGTTGGGCCGTGCAACTCGTCCACAAGGACCCCGTCCCGCAGGAAGAGCACCCGGTGCGCACTGGCCGCCACGATCGGATCGTGGGTGACCATCACGACGGTCTGCCGATGCCGATCCACGGCTTGGCGAAGGAACCCCAGCACTTCAGCCCCAGTGCGGGAATCGAGGTTGCCGGTCGGCTCGTCCGCGAACACGATCCTGGGCCGCAAGATGACGACCTGCCCGCCGGTGGGGCGGTCCAGCGGCCATGTACTGCAGCAGAGTCGACTTTCCTAAACAGGCGTTGGCGGGGGCGTCGGCGAGCACGTTGGCGACCTCGACCCGCACGGGATCGGGATTGACCCAACTCCAGTTGGGGTACGTCCGGTTGGTCAGCAGGGCAAGCACGAGTTCGCGACCAGGATCGGCTGGAAGCAGGGCGTCAACGCGGCCCATGCCCTTCACGAAAAATTCATGGTTTGTCGGTTTGTGCGGAAATACCGGCGCGCATGGTCACGGCTGGAAACGTACGGGTAACGAAATGGGAACGCTCCCACCGGCCCGTTGACATCCCGCAACGCGAGCGGCAGTCTCATGGGAGCGCTCCCGAGGTTGTGTCGTAAGCCACATCGGAGGCTGAGGGAGCGGCGCTTCCCGGAAGTACCGAAGTACCCCAGTGACGAATACCCAGTGACGAACACCCCATCACATCCATTACGACCTGAAGAGAGGGGTCAGGATGAGTAACACCGCGCGCCGTCTCCGCACGTTCACGGCGATCGGCCTCGCTGTCGGCCTCACCCTTGGCGCGACTGCTTGCTCCAAGAAGGACGACAACGACTCCGCCGACGGCACGACGACGGTTGTGCTGCAGTACTTTGGCACCCCCGGCTTCGACGACGCTGTCAAGGCGTTCGAGGCTGCCAACAAGGACATCAAGGTTGACGTCCAGAACATGGGCCAACTCAAGGACTTCACCCCCAAGCTGACCCAGTGGCTGGCCGCGGGCGAGGGTGCTGGCGACGTGGTCATGCTCGAAGAGGGCACGCTCCTGGGCTACCTCGAGAACCCCGATCTGTGGGCCAACCTCCTCGATCTGGGCGCGGACGAGCTGAAGAGCGACTTCCTGGAGTACAAGTGGAACGGCGGCTTCACCGCTGACGGCAAGAAGCTGGTCGGCCTGGGCACCGACATCGGCGGCCTCGGCATGTGCTACCGCACCGACCTGTTCGAGAAGGCCGGCCTGCCGACCAACCGGGACGAGGTCTCCGCGAAGATCAAGACCTGGGAAGAGTACGCCGCCCTCGGCAAGCAGTTCGCCGCTTCCGACGCTGGCAAGAGCGCCAAGTGGCTCGACAGCGGCACGAGCATCATGCAGCCGTACATCATGCAGAACGCCGACACGTGGTTCTACAGCAAGGACAACACGTTCATCGGCGACACCAACCCGACTGTCAAGAAGGCCTGGGACTTCGGTCTCCAGATGGCGACTGACGGCCTGACCGGCAAGCTCGCCCGCTGGTCCGACGACTGGTCCGCCTCCTTCAAGAACGCCGCCTTCGCGACCGTTCCGTGCCCGGCGTGGTACACCGGCACCATCAAGACCAACGCTGGTGACGCGGCCAGTGGCAAGTGGGACATCGCCACCATCCCTGGCGACAGCGGCAACTGGGGCGGCTCCTACCTCGCCATCCCGGAGCAGAGCAAGGTCAAGAAGCAGGCCTACCAGCTGGCCAAGTACCTGACCGGCAAGGACGGCGAGTTGGCCTCTTACAAGGCCGTCGGCGCCATGCCGTCGAACGTCAAGGCCCTGGACGACCCGGCGTTCGCCGACTCGACCGACGCCTACTTCAACAACGCCCCCACCGGCAAGATCTTCGGCGCCAGCGTCAAGGCTCTGAAGCCGATCTACCTCGGCCCGAAGCACCAGCCCCTGTGGGAGAACGTGTACGAACCCGCGATGCAGTCCGCTGAGCAGGGTAAGGCCAGTTCCGAGGACGCCTGGAAGAAGGCAACCGAAGACGGCAAGAAGCTGGCAGCCGGCTGATTCTCAGCCCTGCTGAGTTCGATCCAGCGATAACGGGCGGTGGCGTTCACGTGAGCGACGTGGGCACCACCGCCCATCGCGGACCGTCGAGCC
>JAFGOK010000025.1 GCA_016926535.1 Micromonosporaceae bacterium
CGGCAGGTCGCGCGGCGGCTGCCAGAAGTCACCTTCGTCCTCGATCACCTAGCCCTGCCCCCCATCGCCACTGGGACGTGGCAGCCCTGGGCTGCGGACCTCTCAGCGCTCGCTGAGCTGCCCAACGTCAATGCGAAACTTTCTGGCCTTGTCACCACCGATCGCTGGGACGACTGGCATACGGAGCATCTCATTCCATACACAATGTTCTCTTTTGAGGCTTTCGGGCCAGAGCGTATGATGTTCGGCTCCGACTGGCCGGTGTGTACCCTCGCGGCGAGCTACCCGGAAACGCTGGCGGTCGCGGAGCAGTGCTCAGCCCAGCTGACTGCGGCACAGCGTCGGGCGTTCTTCTCCGAAACCGCCAGACGGGTCTACGGGCTCACCGGGTAGCGATCAATCACTTAACCCATCCCCCACCATCACTATTGACACAATTCAATCTCGAAGCTATTGTCGCAATCCTGGAAAGCGCTTTCCGGGTACGACGAAATCTGACGCCATCAGCAGCCGCGCAGGCTCCCCGACAGGCCGGGCCGGTCACCATTCCCGGAGGGTGACCGGCCCGGTCCTCCGTCTCCCGACGGCAGCCAGTCAGCCAGGTCCTCCGCAGCGGCTCAGCGAATCATCAGCGGCATCGACGCCGGGGTCACCGGGGCCGGCAGTTCGCCCCGACCACCGAGGTACTGGTGCACTGCCGCAGCGGCAGAGCGGCCCTCCGCGATCGCCCAGACCACAAGGGACGGGCCGCGTCGCATGTCCCCCGCAGCGAACACGCCTGGGATGATCGTCTGCCAGTCCGCCCCGCACTGCACCGTTCCCCGCGGACTGCGGTCGATGCCAAGCTCTGCGAGCATCGGCCCCGGCTCTGTCCCGGAAAAACCGATCGCCAGCAGGACGAGATCCGCCGGCTGGATCCGCTCGGTACCTGGGACAGGCAGCAGGGTGAAGCGCCCATCTGTCGAGATCGTGACATCCGAGATACGGACCGCTCCAACCGTGCCGCAGCCGTCGCCGTCCCTGTTGCCGCTGCCGTCGCCGCTGGGATCACCATGGTCGTCGCTGTCCCGGTCGCAGAGGAACTCGGTCACGGCCGCCCCGAAAATCCGCGTTCCCCCCTCCTCGTGCGAGGAGTTGGAACGCAGGATCATGGGCCAGGTGGGCCAGGGATTGACCGCCGCATCCCGGGTCAGCGGAGGCTGTGGCACGGCCTCGATCAGCGTCACGCTCCGCGCGCCCTGGCGGATGGCGGTTCCGAGGCAGTCCGCAGCGGTGTCGCCACCTCCGAGCACGATGACGTGCTTGCCAGCAGCAGTGATCGGTGCGGAGGTCAGCTTGCCAGCGACCATCTGGTTCACGCCGACGAGATACTCCATGGCCAGGTGAATGCCGCCGAGCTCTCTACCCGGGGTGGGCGGCACGTCCCGCGGCTGCTGCGCCCCGCAGGTCATCAGCACCGCGTCATGACGGTCGCGCAGCTCGGCGACTGAGCAGTCGACCCCGACGTGGCAACCGGTCACGAACCGGACTCCTTCGGCGATGAGCTGGGCCATCCGGTCGTCGATCCGCCATTTCTCCAGCTTGAAATCGGGGATGCCGTAGCGCATGAGCCCGCCGACCGCGTCACTGCGCTCGTACACGACGACGTCGTGCCCAGCACGGGCCAGCTGCTGGGCCGCTGCGAGGCCAGCTGGGCCACCGCCGACGACCGCGACACTCCGGCCCGACCGCACCGCTGGTGGCTTCGGCCGGATCTTCCCCGCCTCGGCCGCCCGGTTGAAGATCTCGACTTCGATCTGCTTGATCGTGACCGGATCGTCGTGGATGCCGACCGTGCAGGATCCCTCGCAGGGCGCTGGGCACAACCGGCCGGTGAAATCCGGGAAGTTGTTCGTCGAGTGCAGGACCTCGGCGGCCTCGTCCCATCGGCCGGTGCGGACCAGGTCATTGAAGTCCGGGATGATGTTGCCGAGCGGGCAGCCGCTGTGGCAGTAGGGGATGCCGCAATTCATGCACCGGGACGCCTGCTCGTGGATCATGGCATCGTCTGCGGGCCGGTAGACGTCCCGCCAGTCAGTGACCCGTTCCTCGACGGGCCGCAAGGTCGGCGTCCGGCGGGTGTAGGTCAGGAATCCCTTGGGATCAGGCATCTGAGCCACCTCGCTGCTGTCCGGAGAGCGTCGGGACAACGTCGGCCCAGGTCGGCCCAAGTGTAGCCAGGTGACCAGGCGGGCCGCTCGACAAAACGGTCGGGCGGCCCGCAATCCCCAGTGGTGATCGTCACGATTCGGCGACGACAGCGCAACTGGTTCCGTTGAGGGTCAACTCTCATGCCACACCGCCGATAGGTCGACCAACCAGCACCACGCCAACCAGCACCACGCCAACCAGCACCACGCCGGCCAGGACGGCACCAACGGGAGCGCCATGGGGCACGCGCTGCGAATCGCAGCCGCCGCCGGTCTCATCACCGCGAGCGCGGCGGTGGGGAGATTGCTGACCGAGCGCAGGAAGCTGCGCTCTGAAATCGCCCAGTTGCGGCAGCGGTGTCGCCCGAACCTCGTAATCGACCCGCTGACCGGATTGCCGAACCGTGCCGGGTTCGGAAACCTCCTCGGTGAGGCCCTCCAGCAGCGCCCACCGACGCCGACCACGGTCGTCGTCCTCCGCCCGACCAGGACGCAACTCCTCGACAACCTCGGCTCCCAGGACTCTGACAGCGCCGTTGCCGAACTCGCCGTACGAATCTCGAGCTGCCTGCGTCCGGACTACCGACTGGCGCGAACTGCGGAATC
>JAFGOK010000026.1 GCA_016926535.1 Micromonosporaceae bacterium
GACGATTTCGGCACCGGGTACTCCTCGCTGTCCTACCTGCGACAGTTCCCCGTCGACCAGTGGAAGATCGATCGGACGTTCGTCATGGGCCTCAACTCCGACAGCGAAAACCTCGCCGTCGTCAGGACCGTTGTGGAACTCGGCAAGACCCTGCGACTTGAGACTGTCGCGGAGGGCATCGAAGACCGAGACCAGCTCCAGGCGCTGCGGCAACTGGGGTGTGACCTCGGGCAGGGCTACCACCTCGCCCCCCCGCTCGATCCGGAGGCGGTCCCGGTCCACTTCCGTCGCCATCAGCAGTTCGCCAACGCCGTATGACGGCAGGAGATGTGCGAGAGTTTTCCTGATGCGTATCGCGGTGATCGGACTCGGGCTCATTGGGGGCTCCGTCCTGCTGGCACTGGCTGAGACCGGCCACGAGGTGGTCGGGTACGACGCGGACCCCTTCACCAGGGAGGCCGCGACATCGGCTGCCGCCGTCTCGCCCCGGGACGCCCGATGGCGGGTGGCTCACAGCGCCACGGAGGCCGTCGTCCAGGCAGAGCTCGTCATGGTCGCTGTCCCGCTGCCTGCAGTCGCCGTCGTCTTCGACCTGCTCTCCGATACCGGATACCAGGGGCTGGTCACCGACGTGACCTCAGTCAAGCAGTCGGTCTGCCGCCTGGCCGCGGATCGGCTGGCAGGGACCGGGGCGACCTTCATCGCGGGTCATCCCATGACGGGCAGGGAGACGTCCGGGTTCGCCTCCGCCGACTCCGCGCTGTTCGCCGGATGTGCCTGGGTGCTGTGTCTGGGACCGGACACGCCGATGGACGCATGGCTCAGCATCGCGGCTCTCGTCACCAGCCTGGGGGCACGGGTCGTCCCCGCGACGGCGGCGGGCCACGACCGGGCTGTCGCGGCAGTGTCCCACGTGCCGCACCTGGCCGCTGCGGCCATTGCTGCCAGCACCAACGGCGACCCACTCGCGCTGGCGCTGGCAGCGGGCTCGTTCCGGGACGGGACCAGGGTCGCGGCCACCCGTCCGGAACTGGTGGCCGCGATGTGCGGCGGCAACGCCGCTGCGGTGGACGAGGCACTGGCCTCGGTGATCGAGCAACTGATGGCCGCCCGGGTCATCCTGAGCGAGGACGACCCGGTGGCAGACCTGCCGGCCTGGTTCACACCCGGCCACGTCGCCCGAGCGGCCTGGCAGGTCTCGCAGATTGATCGCCCACCACCGGCCATCACGCTTCCCGCCACTCCCGAGGCGCTGCTCCCGCTCGGAGCGGCCGGCGGCTGGGTGACCGCCGTCAGCGACGACCGGCAGACGGTCACGGCCGCTCGCCCAGATCAAGCCTGATTGTCCGGCGGTCCGTGACGATCGCTGTCACCAGTGCCGCCGGGGTGACGTCGAAGGCCGGGTTGACCGCCCTGGTCGCGGGCGGAGCGACTGCACGCGTTCCGAAGGCGACGACCTCCTCTGGGCCACGGTCCTCGATCGTCACGGCCGCGCCGGACGGGGTGTCCGGGTCGATCGTCGATTCCGGGGCGACGACGATGAACGGGATGCCGGCGGCCTTGGCCCCGAGCGCGTGCGCGTAGCTGCCGATCTTGTTGACGACATCCCCGTTCGCGCAGATCCGGTCCGAGCCGAGGATCACGGCGTCGACCTCCCCCCTGGCCATGAGGAACGGGCCTGCCCCGTCCACGGCCAGGCGAAACGGCACCCCGGCAGCGCCCAGCTCCCAGGCGGTCAGGCGGGCTCCCTGAAGGAGTGGCCTGGTCTCGCTCGCGATAACGCCGGCGAGCGTGCCCCTGCGGTGCAACTCGACCACCGCGGCCAGGGCAGTACCTCCGGTGACAGCTGCCAGCGCTCCGGTATTGCAGTGCGTCAGCACCGTTGCGGCAGGACCGCAGCGGTCGATGACCAGGTCAGCACCCCGCCGGCCCATCTCCAGCGAAGCGGCGATCTCTTCATCCCGGATCAGCAGCGCCTCTGCGAGCACCGCTTCCGGGCCCTCCGCCAGCCGGTCCCCTGCTCTCCTCGCGCAGCGAGCCAGGTTGACAGCCGTCGGTCGGGCAGTCGCGATCCGCTCGATCGCCGCAGGGACCGCCGCAGGGACCGCGGTCCGGGACGCCAGGGCGGCTCCGAATGCTCCGGCGACCCCGAGGGCGGGCGCTCCGCGGACCGCCAGCCGCTCGATGGCGTCGATCAGGCGATCGACACTGGTCAGCCTGAGGATGGTCAGCTTGTCCGGCAGCAGCGTCTGGTCGATGATTTCGATCGCGCCGTCGACCCAGTCAATAGTGCGCATGCAGCAAGCGTAGAGAATCCTGACCTGGTTGACGGACCCTCGCTGCTCGCATAAGCAGTCTCGGCTGGGGTACCTTTTCCCCGACTTCCGTTGCCGACAGACGATGTAGGGAATCCACGCATGACGGTCGCCCACCCAGTTCCAGCAGTCGAACTGCCCGCCCCGTGGTCTGACGCCGCCGTGGTCGTCGTGGTGCCGACCTACAACGAGGCAGCCAATGTCGAGGAAGCGCTGACCCGCCTGGATAACCTCCCCCTGCCGAACCTCCGGGTCATTGTCGTTGACGATGGCTCGCCCGACGGGACCGCAGACGCGGTGGAGAGCTTCGGCAAGCGGCTCCAGGATCGGCGTGCGTCGTTCGTCACGGTCATCCGGCGCACGTCCAAGGACGGCCTCGGCCGAGCGTACGCGGCCGGGATGGCCGCTGCTCTCGCCGACGGTGCGCAGTTCATCGTTCAGATGGACGCCGACCTCAGCCACCAGCCGGAGTACATCCCGCAGATGCTCGGCGTCATGATGTCGACGACGGCCGGGGTCGTCATCGGCAGTCGCTACGTGCCCGGGGGTTCCCTGGCCAACGAGTGGAAGTTCCACCGGAGGCTGCTCAGCGGATGGGCCAACTTCTACGTCAACACGATCCTCGGCCTGGGCGTGCGGGACGCGACGGCAGGGTTCAAGCTCTGGCGGCGAGAGCTGCTTGAGCAGATCGATCTCGACCAGCTGACCAGTGCCGGCTACAGCTTCCAGGTCGAGATGAACTACCTGTCGAAGAAGGCCGGCTACCCGCTCGTCGAGGTCCCGATCCACTTCGAGGAACGTCATGGCGGCGTCAGCAAGATGAGCCTCGCCGAGAAGCTGGAGTCCGCGAGAGTCCCGTTCAAGCTCCGCCTCCGGCACAGGTAACCGGCAGCCCGCTCGAAAACCCCTTGCCGAAGCTGCTCCGAAGCGGTCATCGTCGACCTCATCTGGCATCACTTGGTGAACCGGTTCACCAACCCGTCTCCAGGGTCGGCTGAATCGGCTTTCACTGATAGCCTTGATCGTGCGATACCCGGCACGGTGAGCGGGACGACGGACGAAGCCGAAAGGGGAGGACCGTCCATGACGGGCGTTAAGATCATTGGAGCGCCATTGGCGAACATGCCATGGCAGCCAAAGCCACAGGGGCAGGCCGGCCCCGTCTGGCGGCACGACGGGAATCCCATCATCGGGTGGAACCCAACCAAGAAGACAGCCCGCGTTTTCAACAGCGCGGTACTGCCGCACGGCGACAGCTTCATCGGCGTGTTTCGCGCCGATCACAAGCATGGACGACCGATGCTCCATGTCGGCCGAAGCAAGGACGCGCTCAATTGGGACATTGAAGACGAAGAAATCCAGTGGAGAGACGAAAAGGGCGTCTCCTACCAGCCGAACTACGCGTATGATCCACGCCTCGTGAAGCTTGAGGACGCCTTCTACATCGTGTGGTGCACAGAATTCGGAGGCCCCGCTCTCGGTTTGGGTAGAACCACTGATTTCAAAAGCTTCACGCGCCTTGAGAACATCACTTCACCGTTCAACCGGAATGGCGTTCCCTTCCCCCGGAAGGTGAACGATAAGTACCTTATGCTGAACCGTCCGAGTGACAGCGGGCACACCCCATTCGGTGACATCTACCTCTGCGAGAGCCCGGACCTGGTGCACTGGGGCCGTCACCGCAGGGTGATGAAGGTCAGTGGCCCGAGCTGGTGGCAGGGCCTCAAGATCGGCGGCGGCGCGGTCCCCATCGAGACCTCCGAGGGGTGGCTGCTCTTCTACCACGGTGTTTCCGGCACCTGCAACGGGTTCGTCTACGGCTTCGGCGCCGCGCTCCTGGACCTCGACCAGCCCTCGAAGGTCCTCTACCGGACGGACGACTATCTGCTCACTCCGGAAGAGCCATACGAGACCACGGGATTCGTGCCGAATGTCGCGTTCCCGTGTGCGACGCTCCACGACGCTGAGACCGGCCGGATCGCGATCTACTACGGCGCAGCGGACACCTATGTCGCCGTGGCCTATACCCAGATCGATGAGCTGGTTGAGCACATCAAGGCCAGCTCAGTGCTGGTACCCGGAGACGACGAGGACTACCGGTAGCCGTTGCTGGCAGCGTCATCGCTCGCATGCCCGGATA
>JAFGOK010000205.1 GCA_016926535.1 Micromonosporaceae bacterium
CGGCGGGCGGTCGTGGTCTTGCCGCAGGCCCTGGGGCCGACGACCAGAGCTGCTGGATGCGCCTCAAGGACCTCGCTCAACTCCTGGTCCAGCAGGCGGGGGAGGTAGACGTTCACAGGCGGGCTCCGCTGGCATGGACGATTTAGCACAGGATCCAGTGCCAATTTAGCACGTGTTCTGATTACTATTTAGCACATCTGCTGGCTGGGTGCTGCTGGAAGACGGCCCTCCGACCGCTGTGCAGCGAGACGCTTGACGGACCGTCGGGGCGGGCGGTTGCGTGCGCGGTGATGTCCCAGTCGTTTGAGCGTTGAGCGGGGGTGCCTTCCGTCGAGGTGGGAGGTGCCCGGTGGCGAAGCACGCGGGTACGGTCAACGATCTGCTTGCCGAGCAGGTGGGGCTTGACATCGAGTGTGCTGACCGGGTCCACGTCAACGGGTACGTGCCGGCGTTGCAGGTGTTCGGTCAGATCGTGGGGTTCCTGACCCGACATCCGGGCAACCTGATCCCCTCACCAGCGTTGATCGGCCATCTGTCTTGAGGGCGTGGACAAATCCGCTCCACGCGGGGCCGGTGAACACGAGGGTGCCGCCGATTGGGTTCTTGGAGTCACGGACGGCGATCGTTTCCGGGAGGAGGGCGACTTCGACGCACTCGCCCTGAGCGTTGCTACGGCTACTCTTGCGCCAAGTCGCGCCAGCCAGGTCGGGGGTGTGCATTTGCTTGCTCCTTCGTCGTCACCGCCCTGCCATGGTCTGGCTTCGGGTGTGCAGGAGCGTGGTCGACTCTGCCGGCGATAGGGCGTCGGCCCGCAGGTGGTCGAAGGCCAGACCGTGTGTCTCTACATGATATGGCCGGTCGAGGAACAGGGCGCCGCTGAGATTCTCCTGGTAGACCACAGGCGGGTCGGTGGGGTTGCCGAAGTCCATGATCGTGAAGGCGACGCCCATGGCGGCATGGGCTCCCTGGCCAAACGGCAGAATCTGGATGGTGATGGTCGGGCGGGTGCTGGCCTCGGCCAGGTGGGCGAGCTGGTCGGCCATGATCTGGTGGTTGCCGACCGGCCGGCAGATGGCGGCCTCGTCGAGGACGAGCCACAGCCGTGGTGGGGCAGGCCGGTCGAGGATCTTCTGGCGGGTCAGGCGGAATTCGACGCGCTCGTCGATGCGGTGGCTGGGCTCCTCGGGGAAGCCGGCTTGGATGACCGCGCGGGCGTAGTCGGCGGTCTGCAGCAAGCCGTGGATGAGTTGGATGCTGTAGACGCGCAGCGCGGTGGCTTCGTCTTCGAAGGCGACGTAGCCGGCGAACCACTTGGGCATGGCGTCTCCGTAGTCGTACCACCAGCCGTGTTCGCGGGCCTGGCGGGCCAGCTCGATCAGGCCGGCGGCCTCGGCGTCGGGCATGTTGTAGAGCTTGAGGAGCACGGCCACGGTGCGGGGGGCGACGCTGACCTGCCCGGTCTCGATGCGCGAGAGGGTGGACTTGCTCAGTCTCGCCCTACTGGCCACTTCTTCGATGGTCAGCGTGGCGGCGTCGCGGAGTCGTCGCAGTTCGGCGGCCAGCCGGCGGCGGTGCACGGTCGGGGTGCGGGTCATGGCACCCAGTCTGACGGTGATCCCGGACGATGTCGAGTTCCCGAGACAGTGAAAAGTCCAAGATTCGGGAATTGCATATCAGCGGGAATTGTGTAGCATCGAGGGTGCGCATCGTATCGAACAAGATCATTCAATGTCGCGTAGGCCAGCACAGACGGCGCGTATCGCCCAGCGACCAGATCAACCGACCCGCCCGGCACACCATCCCAACCAGGCAGGTCAGCCCCGGTCGAGGGCGGGACGTTGACGTTCTCCCGTAGGCCGGCACCGGGGCGGGTGCGAGTTACCAGGCCCGCCCGCCTCGGTGCCCCTCCTCCACCAACGAAAGGGGTGGGGACATGCCACTGTATCTGCTGCCAGCCGTGACGCTGGCGGTTCTGGTTCTTGGGTTCCTGATCGGATTGTTGACCTTCAGAGTCAAACAGCGCTGGTGTCCTGAGTGTGGGGAGCGCCTGCGCTGCGTGCAGTGCCTGTGCGCTGCTGGTCGGCTCGCGCCGTTGCCGGCTGGGTCGCTGTCGACCTCCTTGCCGGCTGGGCCGTTGCCGGCCACGCCTGGAGGGAGTCGCTGTTGACCACGCCGATTGTCGTTGTCCGTAGGGTTGATGATCATGTTTCGAGGGCCAGGGCCAGGGTCGAGGACGACGCCCACGTGACCGGCGCCCTGGGCGGTGGCGAGTGGGTAGGAATCCCGCGAGGCGCGCCTCGTCGCCAGAGTCGGGCTCGGGCTCGGCGGGCTGGTCGGGGTCGCAGGGGAACCGGCCGGGCTCTGCCAGCAGCGTCGGCGGCGACTGCTGTTGTTGTTGTGGCGGCCATGGCGGGTAGGGGGGAAGGATCGGGATGAGGCAGCGAAACGACCGGTTGCTTCGGGCGCGTCTGGGCAGGCGGTCGGCTGGCGGCTCAGGACGGCCGATGAGTCGGCGGGAGTTGGCTGATGCGGTCAATGCCCAGGTGGCGGCGGCTACGGGTCATCCGGGTGCGATGACGGCTGGCCACGTTGGTAAGTGGGAGCGTGGCATGTATCGATGGCCACAGCGGCACTACCGGGAGGCGCTTCGGGTGGTTCTCGGGGTTGAGCAGGACGACGCTCTCGGGTTCGGGCTGGCACAGCGTGATGCTGGCGTCGCTGAGCGGGTTGGTGCGGAGCATCTCCGGCCGGACCCGGTGGATCGGTGTCTGGCGCCGGCACAGGTGCGGGTCGGGCGGGGTCGGTCGATCCTGATCACCTGTACCGGTGGAGGACCGGTGGTGGCGACGGATGCCGGGCAGCCCACGCGGATGACGATTGATCCGGGGATATCGGTGGTCGTGGTCGGGCTGTGACGCGCGAGCACCGCCTGGTCGGTGGCCGGGGGGCGGGGTGATGCCGCAGAGGACTCGGCATCACCCCGCCCCCTGCTGGAAGTCTGCCTGGCTGCGGGCTGTCTTTCAGCCATGGTCGTAGCCGACGGCCTACCATTGCCCGATGCGGGACTATTCCGGCAAGGTTGTGGTGCTCACCGGAGCCGCCTCGGGGATCGGGCGAGCCTTGGCCATCGGTTTGGCCAGCGAGGGTGCCCACCTCGCACTGTGCGATGTCGACGCTGAAGGGCTGCGAGTGACCGCAGGTGCTTGTGGACGCAGCCCTCACGTCACCACCAGCGTGGTCGATGTCGCCGACTGGGCGGCCGTCCAGGCGTTCGCGCAGGCTGTGGAGCGGGATCACGGCGGGGTCGACATGCTGATCAACAATGCGGGGATCAGTTGTGTGGCAACGATTGAGCAGACCACCCATGACGACTTCGCTCGGGTGCTGGGCGTGAACCTCTGGGGCGTCATCCACGGGATTCAGGCGTTCCTGCCTCTGCTCAGGCAGCGCCCGGAGGGTCAGATCGTCAACGTGGCCAGCCTCAACTCGTTCGTCCCGTTTCCCACCAGCGGACCGTACAACGTCAGCAAGTTTGGCGTTGACGCCCTGACGCAGACCCTCATGGCCGAGCTGTCCGGCACTGCCATCACCGTCAGCTGCGTCTATCCGGGCGGCGTCAAGACCAATATCGCTCGCAACGCCCGGTACGTTACCGATTCAGATGCCGCAGGCTTCGAGCACAGGGCGAGGATCTCCTCCGAGCAAGCTGCCCGGCGCATCATCCGGGGCGTCAAGCGCGGCCGGCAGCGCATCATCGTCGGAGCCGACGCGAGGATCCTGGCGTTTGCCGGGCGTCTCGCCCCCCAGTCAACGCTTCGCCTGGTGACCTGGGGCTGGCGGCGGATTGAGCGCTCGCGGTGACAGCTCCAGGAGATCCCTTTCTGACGGCGAGGGTTTGTGGCCATCCCTATCACTCGAAAGGGGGATCGTCCCGCCGGTCGTCGAGCAGTGTCGCGAGCGTCGAGGCGAGGACTGCCACGCGCCGGTCATCGTCGTGGGTCAGCTGCCGCAGGGTCGCCAGCGCGATTGTCCCGGGCATCTCGGCGAGTGCCTGGGTCAGTCGTATCCGTACCGCCGAGTTCGCGGTGTGGACAGCCAGTTCATTGGTCAGCGCGGTCATGATCCGGCCTGCCCAGCTTGCGTCCTGCGCGAATGCTCCCAGGAGTTCGGCCGCTTCGACATCGTTGTGACCCTCGACCACCATGCCCAGCAGCGTCGGGATCGCTCGGGTCACGCCCCGCGCGCCCACCGCCAGGGCTGCGGGGGCGCGGATCGCCGGGTCCGCGTCCCCGAGCGCGTCGGTGAGGATCGCGGTCGCCTCCTCGCTGGGGAGCTCTGCGAGCGCCAGGACCGCGCGCCGCCGGAGGTCAACCTCGTCGGAGGCCATACCGGAGGCCAGGATCGCGACACCGACTCCGTCGCCGCCGGCTCGTGCGAGAGCCCATCGCAGAGCCCCGGCGACGCTGGGGTCGGATTCGGTCAGGACCGCCCTGGCCAGCAGTTCGGTGGGAACCGAGGCGTGCTCGGCCGTGGCCAGGGCGGCCTGCTGCCGCCGTGCGGCGCTTTGCGAGCCTAGGCCGTGCAGGAGACTGACGACGCCCGCGACGTCCTGCCAGCCCGCTGGCTCTGCCGCGTCGACCGCGCGGAGGCGCTCCAGGAGTTCTCGCTCCCGGTTCAGCCGTTCCTCGGTCGTACGGATGAGGTCGCCGACCAGCGCGGACGGGGTGAATCCGGGATCGTCGAGCGTGCGCGCGATCTGGCGGAGCGACAATCCCAGGGACCGCAGACCCTCCACATAGAAGATCTGCCGGATGTCCTCAGGGGTGTACTCCCGGTAGCCGCCCACGGTGCGGCCAGTCGGCCTGACCAGCCCCAGCGAGTCGTAGTGCCTGAGCATCCGCGCGCTGACTCCTGAGCGACGCGCCACCTCACCGATCAGCACGCCGCTGGGTCCTCCTGGCACAGGCCGAGCGCGGCGGCCCGTCTGGCTTCGTCGAAGGCGCGGTCGAATCCGACGTCCGGGTCGCGGCGCAGCCGCTGCGTTGCGCCCGCGTGAGCTCGCACGGTCAGACTGTGGTGTGCCATCGCCGTGTGCAGGATCGGCTCGGCCGCGTCGCCGAGCGCGATGAGGGCACGGCTGAGACTCAGCCGCATCTCCCGGTCACCTCGGCTCAGCTGCGTCGCCAGTTCGGCAGCCAGCGCCTGCTGCTCCTCGTCCGGCACGAGTACGACGGCCGCGCGCCACGCGGACCGCGCGACCTCGTCGTCGGCGTCGCGCAGCAGTGACGGCGTGATCGCGGGCCACGCGCTTGGATCTGCGATCTTGGAAAGGGTGTGCAACGCCTGGCTGCGGGCCTGGGCGCAGGCGGAACGCAGCTCCCCGCACAGCTTCGGCACCGTGATCGTCGGCGGGAGACGGGTCAACGCCCACGTGAGCATGTCGCGCACGAAGAAGTCTGGCTCGATCGCACACCGTGCCACCAGCACATCGACCAGGCCGGGCTCGGGGTACGTACCGATCATCAGAGCCGCTTTCAGCCGGGTTGACGCGTTTCCTCCAGCTAGTGCGTCGAGCAGGTGCTGGCCCTGAGAGTGCCTGTGTGCGGAGTCGATGGGGACCACCTCCGACCGCCAGTCAAAGCCTTGTCACAGTGACAAGGTCAAGCCCGTGCCTCACCCTCAAACTGGTGCTTCAGCCCGGTCCAGATCCTGCGCTCCATGCGGCCTCCGAAGGGTCCGAGCAGCGGGCCGAGGAACCGTAGCCAGCCCTTCAGACGAACCTGCCAGTCCCAGCTCATGAGCGTCTCCGCGCCCTCGGCGGCGAAGGTCAACGTACCCGAGGTCTCCATCATTGAAGTGGTGGCGCGCGTTCCGAGCCGCTGTGGGCGCTCGAACTCGGTCAGCTCGACGAGCATCTCCGTGCCCGCCGCCCCCATGCGCGCACGAAACCGTGTGCCCAGCCCGATGGGCGGCGGGGTGAGCAGCTCCACGCCTGTCATGGCTGAGTTGAACGACGGCTCGTTGCGTGAGTCAGCGACCGTGTCGAATACCTGCTCGATGGGCGCTGCGATCCGGATACGACCGGCAATATGGACCATTGCTCTACGGTACTGGGGCCTGCTCCTTCGGGGCCGCTTCATGCACGGCGATCAGTTCGTGGTGAACTGATCGGTGAGGCCACTGAGGTCGTCCGCGGTCGTGGTGAGGTCGCCGACCAGCTTCATGATCTGATCGACCCCTTGGGTGGTTTCTGCGGCCGCTTCGGCGACGTCGTGGATGTTCGACGCGATGGTCGCCGACCCCGTCGCAGCGCCGGCCACCACAGTGCCGATCCGTCCGGCCATGGTTACCTGGTCGGACATGTCGGAGACCATGGTTGCCTGCTCATTGTTGATTTGGCCGATGACCGAGGTGATCTGGCCGATCGCCGCAACGGCGTCGGTAGCGTCGTCCTGGATGGCCTGCACTGTTCGGGTGATCTCGCCGGTCGCCTGAGCCGTCTGGCTCGCCAGTTCCTTGACCTCCTGCGCCACCACGGCGAAACCCTTGCCGACGTCACCGGCCCGGGCCGCTTCGATCGTCGCGTTGAGCGCAAGCAGATTGGTCTGGCTGGCGATCGTCGTGATGGTGTTGACGATGTCACCGATCGAGGCGGAACTGACGCCGAGTCGCTGCACGATCTGGTTTGCGGTGGAGGCACTCGCCGTGGCACCCACGGCGACCTCGGCCGTCGTTGAGGCCGAAGCGGCTGCCTGACGGATCGCATGCGACACGTCGTCCACGCTGCGGGTCGCATCCCGGGCATGCGTGCTGACCTGGGTGGCGGCGCCGGACACAGTCGTGGAACGTTCGGCGGTGGACGACGCCAGCTGACCGATTCTGCCCCCGTATTCGAGGAGTTCGCCGGAAGAACGGGTCAGGACGGCCGCGTTGGACTTGATCGCGGAGACGGTCTGGGCGATGCGCTCCAGCGTCGTGTTCAGCGCCATGGCCATGGTGGTGGTTTCCCGATCTCGGGTCGCAGGGAAACGGGGTGTGAGATCACCCTCCTGGACCCGGCGCAGCGTGGCGGCCATGGCGGTCAGAGGGGCGGCAATCCTGTTGCCCAGCAGGTACGCCAGCCCGGCCAGGGCGATGAGGACGACGACGGCGAGGAGAAGGAGCCGGTTGCGTTCCGCCCTTGCGTCGCTGAGTACCCGGGACATGGGCGATGAGGTGATCAGAGTCCACGTGCTGCTGGCGATCGTGATCGAGGTGGCGAACTGGAGGGCGTCCGCGCCGCTGAGCTCGTCGTTGCCCTGCCGATGCTGGGGTTCATCCGAGGAGCGGGCTCGTTCGATCAGCGATTGGAGGTTCTCGGGTGGCGCTGTGTTCAGCTTCTCTGCCCGCGGATACGCCACGAGCAGGCCCCCCTGACTGACCAGTGCGGCGTAGCCGTTCCCGAATGGTTTGATCTTCGAAATGCTCTCCTGCAGCGCGGCGAGCGAGATGTCGTAGGTGGTGACGCCGACGAACCGACCATTGACGATCATCGGGCTCGCGACGGTCGTCATCAGGACATCGACTCCGTTGACCGGATAGATGTATGGGTTGACAATCGTGGCTTTCCCGGTTCGCTTCGGAACGTTGTACCAGTCCCCGGCGGAGCCCTGGTCGTCATACCCGGTGACCGCTTCAACGGCGACGTCGCCGTTCGACCAGTATGCGTACGGCAACACCCGCCCGGTCGCATCATGTCCCGGCTTGCCTGCGAACTGGGCATCCTTTCCATCGAACGCGTTGGGCTCCCAGATCGCTGTCGAGCCGACATATTCGGGGTGACTGCGGAGCACGGCCTTGACCGTCTCCGCCACCTCGGCGCGGCTCATCATGCCCTGGGCCGTGGCCGTCTCCAGCATGCGGGCAAGGTCTGCGGCAGACTGCATGGCGAGGCTGAGCTCGCGGTCGACCAGACCCGCCTCCTGCCTCGTCAGCGTCTCGGCGTAGCGCACAGCGTCGCGCTGGGCCGTCCCGCTCGCGTCCTGGCTCACCAGAAAGACCAGGATACCGGTGCTGACAGTGAACGCGGCCACAGCCATCACCGTGATCCGCCATGTGACCGACCAGGTGCGCATCGCTGATCTCGCCCCCTCGCGTTGCCTGTAGTGGGTATCGGTCTCATGCTGTCGAGGGTGAGGATTGTGATGATACGAGCGGCATATCGGGCGGCAGCCCCCTGCAGCAACCGATCACCGTGACGGGAAACCCGACCATCGACCGGTGCATCGCCGAGGGGCGGCCCCCGTCCCACCGCGACGACTGGCGGAGCCGCCAGCGCCGTGGAGTCACTCCACCCGCAGGCTGTCGGTGCGCAGCAGCCGCAGGAGCGGGGGGATGCTGATGGTGTTGACCAGCAGGATCGTCCCCACCGCGATCAGCGTCGACCAGGCGATGGCCGACCAGCCCACCGACAGGGGCAGGTCGACGATGCGGAGCAGCATCGCGCCGAGGACGATGCCGAACACCACGGCCAGAGCCAGCCCCACCGTGATCGGGATGAGGCTCTGCCAGATGACCGACCAGGCCAGGGTACTGCGGCGGGCTCCTGCCGCGACGAGAGCCGACAGGAGCCGTCGCCGCTCGCGCAACTGCTCCAGCATGCCGATCAGCAGGCTGCTGGCCAGCAGCAGCAGGGTGAGGACGGATCCCAGGTACAGTCCAACCCGGATTTTGGCGAATTGATCCTGCTCGACTCGATCTTTGAAGACGCCGACGTCGCTGTGGTACCAATTGGTGGCGACCACGACATTGCGCAGGTGCTCCAAACTGTCCTCATCGTTGGGGTCATGGATCACGGCGAGATCGATGGGCAGGGTTCTGAGGGCTGCGACGTCAAGGGCTGCTGGGGTCGCCAGGATTGAGAGATTGCCTCCGTCTGTGGTGACGGCGTCTTCGCGCTGGGGGACGGTTCGCGCGGTCCGGGGGACGGTCCAGTCGATCGAGGCTTCGCCCTCCGGTCCCATGCCGTTGAACAGATGCAGGACCGAGCCGGGGCCGACCTGGTCGTTGATAGAGGCCGTGGACGGATTTCTGGACAGGAAGACCTCCCCGCTGGCGCAGCTGCCCAGCTTGGCGTACTGGGCGAGGTCAGCGCATTCTCCGACCAGGAGGGGAACGTTCCAGTCCCCTGAATCATCCCCTGTGGACCAGGCTCTGCGGACACCGCTGGTGACCGTAATGCCTGGGATGTCCTGCACCTGGGCAACGATCTGCTGGAAGTCGTTGCCGGGCTGACCAGGAACGGGGACGATGTGCGCCATCGCGGTTGCCCAGTTCGGGTCATACGAGGTATCGGCGCTGTTGGACTCCTGCACCGCGACGAAGAGGAGTTGCAGGCCGATGGCTCCGGCGACGGCGATGACGACGGCGTTGACGAAGCGGACCGCAGTTGCGGTGTTCCGGCGGAGCTGGCGCGCTGCCAGATGCCAGGCCACTGGCCCGGTGGGCAGGGCTTGCACCAGGCGATCGACCAGCCAGGGCAGCAGGGCTACGGATCCGGCCAGGAGCAGGATCACCCCTGCCACGATCTGGTACGCGGGGGGAGGACCACTCTCGGGATCCGCACCTTCGAAGAGGGGATACAGGGCGGCGAGCCCCGCCGCTGGGATGATCAGCCGCCACCACAGTCGCCGGCGCGGCTGGCTGGCAATCCGGGTGACCCCGAGCGGCTCGATGATGACCCCGCGCAGCGCGGTGAGCGCCGCTGCCGCTGCCAGGACCACGGCCAGGACCATGACCAGCAGGGCCAGATCGGTCCGTGGGATCAGGTCGCTGGGGTACAGGCTGATGTCCGAAAGGGAGAACAGGGGGACGATCTGGCGACCTCCCAGGAAGATCAGCCAGCCGAGTGCGATGCCGAGGATCGCTCCGACCAGGGCTTCGCCAACCGCCATGATTCTGATCATCCGCCGATCGGCGCCGATGAGGCGGAGGGCAGCCATCCGCCGGTCGCGTGCCTCCCCACCGAAGCGGGTGGCCATGGCCTGGCAGATAAGAATGGGAAGGAGCAGGACCACCGTGATGACGATGATGAGGAGTTGCAGCGTCGCGTTGTACACCTCCGCTGGGCTTTCCTGGCCGAAGGCCGGCACCCGCTGATCTGCGGTTTCTGAGGTGATGCTGTTGTCGCCGAGGTAGAACGCCAGCTCCCGGGGGCCGAGGAGACCCTGGTCCCCGATGGTGCCGACGATGGCCGGCTGGCCAAGCCGCTGGACCAGCAGCCTGCCGTCGGATGAGCGCAGCAGGTCCCGCAGGGCTGGGGAAACCACGATCTCGCCGTTGCCCGGCAGGGCCTCCACCCCGGGCGGGAGGGGTGCTGCCGGCCCTTCCGGCCAGATGGCCCAGCCGGCAACTGAGGTGCCGTGGTAGGTAGTACCAAAGCCGTCGACGAGGAGGGTTTCCCCGAGGCGGGTCCCCTGATCGGCCCATTGAGCCTGGCGGGCATCGGTACGGGTGCTGCGGGACTGCAGGGCTGTTGGGATGGAGGCCACCAGGAGGAGTAGCGCGACTCCCAGCCCGGTGCCGAGGGCGATCAGAGCGGTTCGCAGGTGACCGTCCTTGCCAGCCGAGAAGGCCATCCGCGCGCCGAGGCGCAGGTCGGAGAGGAGTTTCATGCCGCAGCCCCCGCCGTGAGCGGGTCGCGGGTGCGCCCGTCGCGGACCACGATTTCTCGGTCGGAGTATGCGGCAACCCTGGCCTCATGGGTGACGAGGAGGATTGAGGCTCTGGTCTCTCTGGCCGTGGCGGTCAGTTGCCGCAGGACGAGCTCGCCGTTGAGCGAGTCCAGGGCCCCGGTCGGTTCGTCTGCGAAAATGACGCGGGGCCTGGTGACCAGCGCCCTGGCAACGGCCACCCGCTGGCCCTGGCCTCCGGAGATCTCACCGGGGCGCTGGCCTGCGACGTCCTCGACGGCCAGCCGCTGGAGTTCCTCTGTGGCCCTGCGGTTGGCCTCTGCGCGGGGCACCCGTTCCATGCGCAGCGGCAGCGCGACGTTCTCCAGGCAGGTCAGTTCTGGGACGAGCTGTCCGAACTGGAAGATGAAGCCGAACTGGGTCCGCCGTAGCGTGCTGCGGGCGGCATCGCGCAAGGTCGTCAGGTCTTGCCCCTGGTAGATGACGCTTCCCTGGTCAGGGCGGAGGATGCCGGCCAGGCAGTGCAGCAGGGTGGACTTCCCGGAGCCGGAGGGGCC
This sequence comes from Micromonosporaceae bacterium, assembly GCA_016926535.1. Taxonomy (GTDB): domain Bacteria; phylum Actinomycetota; class Actinomycetes; order Mycobacteriales; family Micromonosporaceae; genus JABDRL01. The sequence continues at coordinate 11,228 of JAFGOK010000205.1, forward strand.
CATGACCGCGACGATCTCGCCGGGGGCCAGGCTGATGGAGGCGTGGTCGAGGGCGAGGGTCTGGCCGAAGGTCTTGCGGAGTCCCGTCGCGGTGAGGATGGCCCTGGCCGAGGGCACGGGCACGGGAGCAGGCGCGGTCATGCTCGGATGGTCCTTCCCGTCGTCGTCCCGCCTGCGGGGGTCAGAGTTGCCGCGAGGTCGTCGAGGCGGGCTGCGGTCAGCTCCAGCCAGCGCAGGTCGGCTTCGAGGTGGAACAGGCCATGATCGCAGATGAGATGGTCGATCAAGTCGCCGTTCGCCTTGCGCTGGGTCAGCTCTCGCATGAGACGCAGGTGCTCGGTGCGCTGGAGGTCGAGGAGGTCAGTTGCGGACCTGCCGGTGAGCAGGGCGAGCACAACTTTGGTGTACAGCGTGTTTTGCAGGTAGGGGTCTGGGGCCTCTGGCCTGGCCAGCCAGTGGTCGACGTCGGCGACTCCAGCCTCGGTGACCGCGTAGCGCTTGCGCTCCGGCCCCTCTCCGGCCTCGACAGCGTCGAGCTCGACGAGACCGTGTTTGAGTAACCGGGCGAGCGTTGCGTAGACCTGACCGAAATGCACTGGTCTGATATGGCTGAAGCGCTCGTCGTAGGCACGTTTGAGGTCGTAGCCGTGCCGGGGGCCCGCTTCCAGCAGCCCGAGAAAGGTTTGTCCCATCGACATGGGAAGGACTCTACATCATGGGTATACCTGATGTGTATACCCATGATGTAGTCCCGTCCCGCGCTGGTCGTCAGGCGACCACGCCATCGATACTGGGTCTCAGGACCGCGGTGCGAAGACCGGGCCGACGCTGACCGTGCCGTCGCGGGCACCGACCGCTAGGAGCGTCCCGTCCGGGCTGAACGCCAGCGACGCCCTCGCGCGGCGGCGGGCAGGAAGGTACGGTCGTCGGGGTCGAAGCGCACCTGGGTCAGATCAAGATCCGTGATGTTGGCGCAAATGTGGCTTCGCCTGCGCGGATGGGGTTCCCGGCAGTCGCACTGCTGCCAGGATTGCGGTTCCCGTCCTCGACCTGGCGTGCGACTCGGAGGCACTCGCCCAGTTCACTGCCCAGGCTGGTCTGCCGGCCCATCGTCCATTGCAGGTAGTAG
>JAFGOK010000206.1 GCA_016926535.1 Micromonosporaceae bacterium
CGCCGGCGGCCGCCAACTGCTCGCGGACGGCGGCCAGCTCGTCGACGACGGTCCGGCGGGCGGCCTCGACCTCGGCCAGCTCGACGCGGGCCCGGTCCGCCTCGCTCCGGGCGGCGTCCCGCTGGCTGGTCAGCGTCGCGGCCTCGGCGGCCGCGCTGGTCAGCCGGGTTTGAAGCTCGGTCACCTGGGCGTCGGCGGTGTCTCTGGCGGCTGCGGTGGCCTTCAACTCGGCGCGTAGTGCGGACGTCTCCCGTTCCAACCGGTTGTTGTTCTTGGCGACCTCGCGGGCGCTGGCCTCGGCCTCGCGCCGGGCCCCGATCGCGTGGCGGGCGGCCCGGGTCTGTTCGTCGGCATGGGCCTCGGCTGCGGCCTTGGCTGCCCGGGCCTCGCTGGCGGCCTCGCGGGCGGCGGCGGTCTGCCGCTCGGCCTCGGTCACCTTGGCGTGGGCGGTGCGTTCGGCGTCCTGCCGGGCGGCGACGGCGGCGGCCCGCTCCTCCTGGGCGACCTGGGCGGCGTGCTCGGCGCTCTGGGCACGGATCACGGCGGCCTCGGCCCGGTCAACCGCCTCGGCGGTCTCGGCCTCGGCCTCCTGGACGCGCCGAAGTGCTCCGGCCTCGACCCCCTGGACCGAGGCGGCGTAGGTGTCCAGCGTTTCGCGGAGTGCGGCGATCGCGGGCAGCACCTGCGCTGAGTCCTCGCGCATCGCCTCGATGGGGGCGGCGGTACCGGAGTGACGCAGAGCGGCGCGGCCAGCCTTGGCCCGGCCCTGGCAGGTTCGCGGGGCCTCCGGCCAGACCTTCGCGCAGTACTTCGGCGGCCGGTGCTGGCCGCGCGGGTGGGTGAACTCGTCTCCGCAGTACGCGCAGGTGCGGGTGACGAGATCGGGGTTCGGATACACGGGTTCGCTCATGCCATCATCCTATCATGGTAACTGGTTTCCGGAAACAGTAACTATGTTTTTGTTTCCGGAAACCAGTTACCATAACGATCTTGACCGTATGATCTTGAATGAAATCGGCCTGAGAGCCATTTTCCCGCCCTATCACGGACAGGCACGGATGAACCCACACGGAAGTCAGTTGATGTTGCGTAGCGACCAAATCCGGGCGTTCGGGTCCGGCGGCTTCCCTGCGCATCCGCGTCGGCGGCGGGCTGGCCGCGTTTGCCCTGATCAGGGGGCCGGGCGGCCGCTGCCTGGCTGGGCGACCGGCGGCCACTCGACCTCGGCCGGGGTGGTGCGGGGCCCGCCGATGCGGGCGCGGCCGGTCGGCGCGGCGTCGCGGCGGATGGCTGCGGCCCGGGCGGCTGCCATCGCGGCCTCGCGGGCGGCGGCCCGGCCGGCTCCGGTCGCGGCGGCCGCCGCTGCCCGCTGGGCCTCGTCCTCGGCTCGGGCGGCGTCCTGGCGGGCGCGCAACCGTTCGGCCTCGGCGGCGACCTGGGCGCGGCGCTGCTCGGCCTCGGCCCGGGCGGCGTGCGGGGCGGCCGCACCGTCGCGCAAGGCGCACCGCAACAGCTCGCGCAGGTACGCGGCCGGCGCCTGGATCTGGTCAGCCGGTGCCAGAGGTCCGCACCGTTGCCGGACCAGGCCCACAACGGCCTGAGCGGTCCAATCCGGACCCAATGCCGCTCCCAGAGTCGCCACCACCCATCGGCGCGGCGAACGGCTCAGCCATGGCCACAGGGCCGTCAAATCGCGGGCTAGATCCGTCGCCCACCCAATCCACGCGGGTGGTTCCCGGTGTGATGCCCGTTGCGCATCCTGAACCGTCCTAGGACGCGTTATCTGTGGTGATCCACAACACCGGCCACCATCACACCCGCAACTCTCAAGATCACATTCAGGCGCGCGGCCTCTTGTCGGTGAGCGCGAAGCGCCATTTGCCATCTCCCGGCCTCCGGCCGGATCACCCCCGCACCCCGATGAGTGGATCATGATCGGGCGGGAGTACTGCAAACCCCAGTACAAGCAGGAGCTAAAGCACTCACCTGTACACCCTCCGGGGGGGGTGCAGAAATTCGCAGTGAGGGCTAGAGCGGCCTCGGGGGAACAGAACTCCTCGACCACGCGGGCGATCGCCTGCCGGCGCTGGGCGGCCTCGACCCGCTCCGGCCAATCCACCCATCCGCCGTTGCGGGCCCGGGCCGTCTCCAGCTCGGCGGCCGCCTCGTCCAACAAATCCTGGGCGTGGTCCAGGAGGTCGCCGAGCACGCCGAGGGCCACCGGGACCCATTCGGCCCGGTCCGCGGTGGAGACCTCGGAGCGGTGCAGCTGCACCAAATCCCACTCTGACCGGTGGTTGCTGCGGCCGAGCTCGATCCGCTCGGCGAGCGTGGCCTTACCGCCATCGCGGGTCCGGGTCGCCCATCCGAGGGCCTCGGCCCGGCGCCACGCGCTACTCACGGCCCGCTCGGCGCACCCGGCCAGCTCGGCCGTCCGGGCCCGGCCCGGCAAACTGCGCCGGCCGGCGCACCAATCTGAGTCGACGGCCATCACGGCGGCGACCTCGTGTAGGGCGCTGGGGCGGCCGCGCAGCGTGGTCCGGGCCGCGACATCGCGGGCCATCAGGTCCGCGAGAAGCTCGACCGGGCGGCCGCGGCTGCCTCTGCGGGCGTAGGACTCCACACACCCGCGAAGCCGCGAGATCCACTGTGTGAGATGAGTCACACGGTCCTCGGCGGTGGACACTGCGGCCATCGCCTCGAAGCGGGCGGACACCTCGACCTCGGACAGCTCCAACTCGGTGGCGAATGCCTGCCGGGCCTGCTCAAGCCACGTGTAGCCGCACAGCCAACACGTCGGCGTCGGCTCCTCGGACTCGCACACCGGGCACGCCTGGGCCTCGACCTCGGCCACCATCACCGGACGCTCGTCCGGGAGGTCGACTCCGCCCACCTGATCCCAGTAGAGCCGCAACAACTCCTCGTCGGCTGCCCTGCGGCGCCGGTCCTCCTCGGCCCGCCAACAGGGCAAACACAGCGGCCGGGAGCCCTCACCCTCGCGGGGCAGCCCCAACCGGTCCACACCGGCCCGCGCACACGATGCGCACGGCACCTGCACCCCAGTCGGGTGAGGTGACCTGGGCAGCGCGGGGAACGCCCACCGGGCCTGACCCTCACGGGTCGTCGACGTCGCGCCGATCAGGTCGCGGTTGAGCACACCGGCGGTCACCGTGACCACCGCCTCACGGCATCCGCTATACCAGGGCATAGCGGACAGTCCAGGCGGTCAAACCAGATGAATCGGGGAAAACGACTGAGCGCCAAACGCCGCGCACCGGCACGTGAACATGTATCCGGGCACGTAAAAGCACCCAGCCGGCGGGCGGGTGCTATCCTGGCCTCCAGCGTGGTGATGAGCCCTTGACCCTTTCGCGGCCAAACGAAATGGGGGTCTTGGGCTCAAAGCTTTTTATGGAGTTGTCACGTCGGCCGGATCATACGCCCCGGCCACCATCGTCGGAGACATCGCCACTCGGAACCGACGATGCGTTACTGAGATGAATGTCCTTGTCGACGATGGGTAATCCATCGATGCGAGTCGCCTGTATCTCGAAAAGCGCACCCGAATTCACATCGGGTTCTGTGCGAAGGTATCGGAAACCCTGGCGCTCGTAATAGGTCTTGAGCTTCATATTGCTCGACCACACATCGCATCGCACGACATGCGAACCAGCTTTGGCAGCAAGATCGCGCGCCCATGCGATCAGACACTCGCCGATGCCCTGGCCAGCGTAAGGCCGGAGCACGCTGAGTTTGTATAGGTAGTGAGCTGGGACTTTCAGTTCCTCATCGGTCCAGAGTTCAGGGTCCCCCCAAGTGGAAGCTGTAATTGTCGCGATTGGATCGCTGTCGGGTGACAGCGAAACCATAGCGGTCTCGCCACGATCAATCCACATAGCAAGACGTTCGCGAGGATATGGAGTAGACCATTGATCTGAACCAATGGTCTGTGTAATCCAAGCTGCAATTTCCCGTCGCCAGGCAAGCAACACATCGACGTCTGAGGGGACGGCGGTGCGGAGGTGCAGGGTCGGGGTCACGCTGTCTCCTGGTCGACTGGGTGGGAGTTGCCGCGTCCCGCAACGTCGTACACGATCTCGTGAAGATCCGACCGGTAGGCCGTCTCCATGATCCTCAAGACGCGCTCTCCACGATCTGCGTAGGAAATACGCAACCTTACCAAAATGGACACGCTGACTGGTGGACGAAAGAAATTGATCTCTTCGGGGCGCGGCGGCCGGGCCGAGATCAGGTCTTGATGCCACAACATCGGGTAGCCATTTTCGGCCATATAGGACGTCGTACCTTGATCGATGTCATGGGGCAGCGCCAGCCGGGGCAGCGCCCCTGTGACCAGCGGCGGATAGTAGCCAGACTCGATGGAGGCAGCACATCCGTCAACGCTCCGCCAGCAACGACGCAACACCAACGGGCTGTCTACTTCTACCTCGAACAGCCTCGCGTATTGCTCCGATGCGGGGACGATCAGGCACTCAAAATCCTGCGATGGCACCCGGTCAGCTGCGAGAACATCAGTGGACCATGAGTCCTGAGATGTCACGCCGTCGCGGTGATCTAGGTCCTCGGTTTGGGTGGCGTTGATCCTCAACACCCGACGGTGAACGACATAGGTACCGGACCCGTGCCGGGTCTCAGTGATCCCCAACCGTCCCAAGTAGGCAACAGCTGTCCTGGCTGTAGTGGCAGAGATCTTGTACTGCCCGATGAGTTGGGTTTCGGTCGGAATCCGACCATCCACACCGAATTCGCCCTTACTGATGCGCTGCATCAGGTCCTCCGCCACGCGCTGATACGCGGCGGTTCGCTGCCCGCTCACGGGGCACCAGACCGGCGGTTCGATGAAGTCATAGGGCAGAGAGTACACAACCCCTTGACTCGATCTCCAGTCATACAAGACACTTGTCTCTGCAAGTCATCATTATGACCACTCAGACAGTCCAGACAGTGGTGATCATGGTGTACGGGCAGCAAAAAGGGCCTCGGCGGCTGCACCACCGAGACCCAACGGAAGACCCTCAAGCCCGCTGGCTGGAAGGAACGTCCATGTCCATTGTTGCAGTACCTCCGACCGTTGACACGGTGGCATCCGTTGTCGACCTGTCGGACCCCTGGATGCGGGGGGAGGCTGTAGCGATCCTTATCGATCACCTAGAGCCGGTCCTTACGCAGCTCCGGGAGGTCCGACGTCAGGTGGTGATCGACCTGGTGGCAGCGAAGTGCACGCAGGTTCGGATCGCTCGCCACGTTGGGCTCACACAGCAGCAGATCAGCAACATTGCCCGCGCAGAGCGTGGGGTGTGTCGTGGCTGATGACACCCGCACCGTCGAAATGTTGCGAATCGCCCTCGCACAGACTCGGGCCGAGCTGGCCTTGACACAGGCGAAGCTGATCGAGCTGGAGCGGGCGGCGCTAACCGACCCGCTGACCGACCTGCCGAACCGTGCGGCCTTCAACGCCACCCTCGACACCTATGCCAAAGGTCTCGACGCGTTCGCGACGTTGATGATCGACTTGGACAAATTCAAGCTGGTCAACGACACCTACGGCCACGCGGCCGGGGATGCGGTGCTGATCGCCGTAGCCCAACGGCTGCGATCCCTGGTGGTCACGGGTGGCATCGCCGCTCGCCTGTCCGGCGACGAATTCGCGGTTCTGGCGATCTCGCCGAGTCCGGCCATCTCAAAGTTGCTGGCCCTCGACGTTCACCGGGCACTCGCCGAGCCAATCGAGATCTGCGGTGAGCTGCTGGTCGTCGGCGCCAGTGTCGGCGTTGCGCATGTCTGGCCTGCTGAGGCCGACCGGGCACTGTCCGGCGCCGACTGGGCCATGTATCGGGCCAAAGCCGCTGGCGGCGGGGTCGCCGAGCACGACCCGCTGACTCCGCTTCCCCCGGTAGAACACCGTCCGGTTGTTCGGGCCCGGGACCTTCGTCACGACCTCGTGGCGGTGGCGGCATGAACGCGCACCGTCCGCTGAACCTGCGTGAGGGCCTGTCCCTCGCCGAGCACATCGACAGCCGCGACGGCGTCATCCAGCCCTTCCGGCGGGTGCGTCTGGGCCGGCGCTGGGCGGCTGAGCCGCTGTCCTGCCAGACCTGCGGGGAGTCCACTCATGGCCGCGACGCGGCGGGCAACCCGATCCATCCGGACTGCGCCGAGCGGTGGCTGTCCGCCCAACTCGGAGGTGAGCAGTGATGCGACGGACAACCCTGCGGACTGTGGCCCTGGCCTCGTGGCTGCTGCTGAGCATCTGGGCTCTGGGGTTCTCCCTGGGCCTGGGGCTGCCGCGCTGGGTGGTGCTCCTGGTGGCCCTGGCCGGTGTCAGCCTCCCCCTGGTCCGGCTGGTCCGGCGGGCCTGGCGGGCGGCGCTGGGCCTGGTCGCCCTGATCCGGGGCGTGAGCCGTGAGGAGATCACCCCTCGCCGTACCTCGCGCGCCTGGCGGCCAGCGATGAAGTGGAGCACTCGATGACGATGATGACCGAGCTGGGCGCGGCGGCTGCCGCGCCCACCGGCGCGCCCGAAACTGGGGCGCCGGTGGCCAACGACCGGATGGCCGAGCTGATCGACGCGGCCGGCGGCGACGCTCGGGCGCGCCGGCGGCTGCTCGACCGGGCCTCGCGGGTCCTGGCCGCTGACGCTGAGGCCGAGCGGCGGTCGCGGGCGGCGCTGGCTGAGGCTCAGCAGCGGGCCCGGGCCGCTGAGGCCGATGCCGAGTCGCGGGTACGGGCTGCTGAGGCGCGGCTGCGAGTACAGGAACGGGAGCGTACGGCCCGGCGGGCCGAACGTGAGGCTCAGCGGAGCGAGCAAGCGGCGTCTCGTCAGGAGCGGGCCGAGCTGGCTGCCGATCGGCGGGCCCGGTGGGCTGGGTACCGGGAAACCGCCTCGGCGGCCGCGCCGGCGGCCCTGTCGATGCTGGTCTACTCGGCGGCCGTCGCCTCGGCCGTGTTCGGACAGGTCAGCGTCGCCACCGGCCGGTACGGCTGGCCGATCTGGCGGGCGCTGGTGCTGGCGGGGTTCATCGAGCTGATGGCCCTGGCTATGGCCACCACGGCGAACCGGCTCCGGCTGGCGAAGGAACGGGCCTTGGCGCCACGTGTGCTGACCTGGGTGTTCGCCTCGTTCGCGGCGGCCGTCAACGTCTGGGGTCACTGGGGCGACCCGCTCATGGCGGTCGGCCTGGGGGCGGCGTCGGTCGGCGGTATCACCCTCTGGGAGATCCGCTCATCGGCGCGGCACCGTGCCGAGCTGCGCGCGGTTGGGCAGATCGCCGAACCGCTGGCGCCGCTGGGGCTGCGGTTCTGGGTGCTACACCCCGGTATCGCGGCGACGGCCTACAGCCTCGGCGTCCGTACCCGGGTGTCGCCGTCGGCGGCTCCGCTGGTGGCACAGGCCGAAGCGGTCCGGGCCGCTCGGGCGGGTCGTCGGGGCTGGCGCGTCGCTGCGGCGCTCGTCTCCTGCGGGGGCCTGGCGGTGCTCGCGGCCGGCGCGGTGCTCGACCCGACGCGGGTCCGGTCGCCGTGGCTGGCCGCTGCGCTCGCGGTGAACCTCGGGGTTCTCCTGCTCGCCGCTGCCGGACGGGGCCGGGCAACCGGCGCACCGGCGCAGGACGACGCGACGCAGGAACCGACGCACCCGGCGCAGGACGACGCGACGCAGGAACCGACGCACCCGGCGCAGGACGAC
>JAFGOK010000207.1 GCA_016926535.1 Micromonosporaceae bacterium
ATGGTGCTGCTGCGCTCAGACGAGGAAGATCCGTCCACCATGGTCTGGCTTGGAAGGACCGGTGCCCCAGCCGGCTGCCTGGGGCTTTGGGCGGACGGCGATCTCTCGCCCGGTGACGCCCTCCGGATCGTCGGGGTGCACGGCTCCCCCCTGGACCGGCTGCGCGACACCCGGGTGCCGGTTGACCGCTTTCCGCCAGAGCCGCTGCTGGCGCGGGCCGACGCCAGCACCGGGCAGATCGTCTACGCGGTGCCTGTTGCCGTGGCCGGCTCGCACTGGGGGATGCTGGCCGCAGTCGGCACTGTTGACACGCATTCCTCGAACGGGGGATCAGAGGCGTTCAACCACCTAGGCGGGCTGCTCGCGGTGGCCCTTGAACAGCTGCGGCAACGAAGCAACCTGATCTCCGGCTACCAGCGGGAGCGAGAGCTCGCCGAGGAGCTGCGCCGCAGCGAGGAACGGTATGCCCTCTCCGCCCGTGCCAGCAATGACGGGCTGTGGGACTGGGATCTCACCAGCGACACCATCTTCTACTCCGACCGGTGGATCATGACAATCGGGCACCGCCCCGGGGAACTGGGCCCATCGCCGAAGGAGTGGCTGTCCCGGGTCCACGCGGATGACCGGGACGCGCTGGACAAGGCAGTCGCTGCCTGCCGCAGCGGGGACACGTTGCTGCTGGAACACGGCCACCGGATCCGCATGGGCACCGGCTCGTACCGCTGGATGCTGTGCCGGGCCCTGGCGGTCCACGACGCGGAGGGGAACGCCGCTCGGCTGGTCGGCTCGCTCACCGATATCGACGACCAGCGCAAGCTTGAGGAGCACCTGCGGTATGCCGCCTCGTACGATTCGCTCACCGGACTGAGCAATCGCAGGCACTTCCTGGAGCGGCTGGACGCAGCGGTGGCTGCGGCGGCAGCCTCGGGGCAGGAGTTCGCCGTACTCTACTGCGACCTGGACGGCTTCAAGGCCGTCAACGACTGGCTGGGTCACCTCGTCGGCGATCAGCTGCTGATTGGGGTCGCCGACCGGATCTCCAGCAGCATCCGGGCGACCGACCTCGGCGCCCGCCTGGGCGGCGACGAGTTCGCGGTGCTGCTCACCGCCGTCACGCCGGGCGAGTTGGAGCAGGTGACGAGCCGACTTCAGCAGGCCATTGCCGAGCCGTTCGTGCTGGAAGGGCACACGGTCACGGTCGGTGTGAGCATCGGGACCTCCTTCGGCGACGCCGGGCCGGCAGCGGCATCCGAGGTGCTCAGGCAGGCCGATGCGGCGATGTACCAGGCGAAGCAGGCCCGCCGCCGCGACGCCAGTGCGGCGAGCGCCGGCACAGCGGGTGCCGACGCAGCGACCAGCAGCGCGCTGCGGCCTCGCCGACCGGGGGTGCCGGGGGCGGGACTCAGGCCGCCCGGTTCTCGGGCAACTGCGTGAGCACGCGCAAGGCGTCCTGAAGCGAGATCGGCCGGTCGACCTCGGCGGCAGCCAGCATCTGCTCGATCCAGCCGCGCATGACGGTCGTCGGCTTCATGCCGCGAGTGGCCGCGTACGCCTGGACCCGACGCTGAACGCCCAACGAAATCCGAAGACTGGCTGTGACCATCATCGCGTCCACCTCCGAACCGCCTCACGTTCGGCGGGCACAGGGGCGCTGACCGGAATATCAGGGGGATCCATGTCGGCCAGAACCATGATGATCGGTTGACCGCTGCGAGTACGACACCATACGGTGCGGTGGAGCAGTCCGCCCTGGTCGCGCATCGCCTGTGGCCAGCGTGGACGATGATCAAGCGATGCCTACATGACCTCGCCCGGCTCAATGCCGATCAGCCGGCCCAAGAACCAGGTATCCCACTCATAGCCCACACCACGATTCCATTGCAATCGCATTGCGTCCGCCTCCCCTGAACCCCTTCGTCGCCCAACTCTTCGGCGCTCGAGCAGGTCTCAATAAGGACAATCCAGTACGAAGCAAGCTGCACCGCCATCAGTGCCTGGCACATCATCCGGTCAGGTGATCGCCCAAAACGGGTGGTCCCCCTACCGTGAACATCGCCTGAACCGTTGGTTACCGGAGGCCGCATATGAGCCATGTTGCCGTTCGAACCTCCCGCCTGGCTGACGGCACCGCCATGGTGCGATTGTCCGGAATCGTCGAGGGCCAGGCCCTCGACACGCTACGCCGGGAGCTTGTCGCCCTACTCATGCACGAGCGCCCCGCTCGGGTCCTCATCGATGGGATGGCCACGACCGCCGTTGATGCCACTGCTCTGGGCACCTTGGAAGCGGCCGCCGAGACCGCCGAGGACCTGGGCATCCCCCTGACGATCCGGGGATTCGACGGACGGCCGGATGCCGCGGCGGCCTGAGCCGTGCTTCGAGATCGGGATGGTGACATCCTGTTCCAGTACAGCCACTGTTTGCCTGCCTGACGTCCGCTGTTCATCAGCAATCAGCATCGAAGGCGGATAATGGCATGTAATGGACATCCACACGCCACGCCTGCTGCTTCGCGACTGCCGCATTGAGGACTATGCGTCGGTCCACGCCTTCACCAGTGACCCCGAGGTCACCCGGCACACCGCCTGGGGACCGAACACGCCGGAGGACACGACGGCCTTTCTCAGTGCCGCCATCGCGGATGCCCGCAGGCGCCCGCGCATCCGTTTCTCCCTGGCCATGGTAGAGATCGACGCCGACGTCCTGATCGGGCTGATCGAGTTGCGCAACATCTGCGAGCGGACGCGCCGAGCGGATCTGGGGTATGTCCTCTCCCCGGCCTGGCGCGGGCGGGGATACGCCAGCGAGGCAGCCACCGCCCTGCTTCGGTTCGGGTTTGATCTCGGCCTGCGCAAGATCGTGGCGACTTGCGACCCGTGCAACACGGCAGCCGCCGATGTGCTGGAACGCATCGGGATGACCAGGGAAGGCTACCTCCGTGATCACGTCCAGGTCCGCGGGCAGTGGCGCGACCGGCTGCTGTACGCCGCCCTGTCGACCGACGCCCGGCAACTGGCAGAATCGGGGCCTACGGCAGGTCGTACCAGACCTCGGTCTCCCGGCTATCCGTGATGTCATTGACGTGCGCCCATGCCTCGTAGACGCCCCGCTCGACCGGGCTGACCCCGGACCGCTGGATCGTCGAGGAATCGGGCAGGCACAGCCGCACCTGGCACCATTCCCCGTCAATGTGGACCACGGTGCAGGGCGCTCCCTGCCAGAGCACCCGGTGCGTGCGGCGGGCCAGGGCGTCCACAGGGTGGCGCTCTGCCCTGGACTTGGCGACGACGCGGAAACCGTCGGGCGGATCAGCGATCGCGTCGACGAGCCGACCCTGATGGCCGCCCAGCAGCCGTATCGGGGGCGTCGGCACCGGGAACAGCTCCTGACCGGCCGGGCCGGAGCTCGGCACAGCCCGCAGCAGATGCAGCCATTTCGGGCCGCCCATTCGCAGCCACGCATGCTGATCGGGCTGGTAGGTGTAGAGCACGACTTCGGTACCGTCCGGGGTGAAGGCGACGATGCTCGTCCCGACCGGCATGGGAAGGCTCACCAGGTCCACGACCATCCATTCTGGAATGATGTGACGCCCGCTCGGGGCGAATCCGGTGCCGAGCACCTGCGGGCCAATCCAGCTGGACGCTGGGATCCCGTTCATGGGGGTGACCTCGGTTTCACCCGGCCCGTCCGGCAGCATGACCTGGTCAAACGGGATCACGTAGTCGAGCGGATCGATCGCCCGCCAGCGAAGGGCGAAGACGACGTCGTCCTCGGCGGAGGTGTGGCCGCTGATCGACGCCAGGTCAGCTGGGGTGCGAAGATGCGCGACGTCGTAGGCCCGGTAGCAGAACCCGGTCAGTAGCCGCCCTTTCAGATAGCTCGCCACCTGCTGACCGTTCAGGATTTTGGTCATTGAGGTGCCCCGCATGATGGTCGCGCTGCGGCGGATGGCGGCGAGGAGCGCGGCGCAGCCGGGATCCTGGAGGCCGGGCGTCGTCTGGCTCAGGCCGTGAATCGTCTGCCAGGTGACCGTTGAACTGACCGGGGCCGCCAGCGGTCGATCGAGATGCCATCCCGGATCGGTACTGGTCGCGGCGATCGTCGCCGAGGACCGCTGGGCCGGGATGACCTCGCTGGCGTGCACGAATCGCCGGAATGGCCAGGACGCGCCAGGCCGGGGGTTGGGTAGGAACCCCTCCTCCAGCGTCGTGGCGAACAGCTCGTAGGCCGCGCCCCGGGCGACCTCAGCGGCCGGATACCACCGCCCGGCGTACCAGGCCCGGTGGGCATCGGCGTCCAAATTGGAGCCCGCGCCCGCGGTTGTCAGGGCCTGCGGGATTCGCTCGGTAGTCTCCACATCGCCCACCGTAGAACCTTTGCGTTGCCTTTGGGCGAACCCCACATGAACAGTACCGGGACGCATGCCCACCGATGCCCGGACTGCCCCGGACCCCCGCTGTTTCGCCCGATGTTCGACAGCGAGACCACAGGTGTTCACCGGCGGGTGCGGGTGCCTGCCCCATGCTGGCCCCATGGAGTTGTACACACCACGCCTGCATCTGCGAGAGTGCCGACCGGAGGATCATGCTGCGATCCATGCGTTCGCCAGCGATCCTGAGGTGACGCGCTACACCGTGTGGGGACCGAACACCCCGGAGGACACCGCGGCCTTTCTGGGAAAGGCAGCGTGGGACGCTCGCTGGACGCAGCGGACCCGGTTCGTGCTGGCCGTCGTGGAACGGTGGTCTGACGCGGTGGTCGGATGGATCAGACTGGAGATCGTCAACGAGCAGCACGGGAGAGCCGAGCTAGGCTATGCCCTGAGCCCGACCCGGCGGGGGCGCGGTTACGCGACCGAGGCCGGCACCGCCATGCTTGGCTTCGCCTTTGACCTCGGGCTCCGCAAGGTCACCGCTACGTGTGACCCGCTCAATCGCTCTTCTGTCAAGGTGCTGGAACGCATCGGCATGCATCATGAGGGGTACCTGCGCGACCATGTCCTCGTCCGGGGCCAGTGGCGCGACCGCCTCCTCTATGGAGTGGTGTCCACGATGGACATTCGGGAGGGGCGGCGGCCCGCCGCGAGCCCCGCGCTGGTGTGATCGATCCATTCGCTCCCGGCAGCACCATTCACTCGAACGAGCAATGGACCTCGACCGTTCCCAATGTTTTCCTTGATCGTGTGAGTGACGATGCGAGCACGACGATGCAAGCAGCCCTTGCCCATATCCGTAATGATCTTGAGAAACGCTTTCCGGACGTTCCCGAGGCGGTCATCTCCGACCATGTCGAGCGGGCTCGCGCCCAGTTCGCTGGGGTGACGGTCAGCGAGTACGTCCCCGTCCTGGTCGAGCGTCAGGCCAGGCAGACGCTGGCCGCGCTCGTCAGCGATGCGGCGCAGGCCTGATCGCGCGATCCAGGATCTCCGCCTCGGTGAGCGACGCCAGGGCGCGTGCCACCTGGTTGAGGCGGTTGACCTGCTCGTTGGGCAACTCCCGGATGACCTCGACCGGATCGATGGCCAGGCACATCACCGCGACGTCGAGCATCCGAGCCTCGGCGAACCGTAGCGACAGCGGGGAGGGACGGTGGTCGGCTGTCTCCTCCCCTGCCAGCCGAAGCGGCACCCGCGAGGGAAGCTCATATTCCACCGGCTCGATTTCCTCGCGCGACGCCCCGGCAACGTTGGTCTCGACCATTGGTTCCATCCCCTTCCTCACCCAGAGCCCGCTGTCGCCCGGCCCACGATAAGCGACCCTAATACCCGCAGATGGACAGCAAACAAGACAAACATGTCTCGGTCATGACGCCGGCGGGTCAATCTGGTAACCCGTTGCCCTGCGATGACATCGCGCCCTGCCAGATAGATGGCACGGGGATAGGGATGTCCGCCCCGGGATCGGTCCCGGGGCGGGACCTGGCGATCAGGAAGCACTCAGCCTCGCTATCGCCGAACCCCCAAGGCTTGCGCCATGGCGTCGAAGAGATCGGTGGAGTCAATCACCCCGAGGACGTTCGCCGCCTGCGGTCCTTTCGCCGCGATCCGCAACTGCGTTCCGGTGTGCTGCTGGGACTTGCCGACCGGGGCTGTGCCGTAGCTGATGGTCATGCCGACGCCGTCGCGGGTCAGCACGGTGGCGGTCGCCCCTGCCGAGATGGAGCCGGTCTCGACAATCTGCGCGGTGTGACCGTGATCCGCAGTCACGATGACCAAGGTATCCGGATGGGTGCGCTGGTAGTCGAGGGCCTTGGCGACGGCGGCGTCAAAGGCAACGGTCTCCCCGATGTGTCCGCAGGGATCGGCACTGTGCTCCAGCTTGTCGATGGAAGCGCCCTCGACGTGCAGGAAGAAGCCCTTCTTGGACTTGCGGCTGGCCCGGTCCAGCAGCGCGATGGCCTTGGCCGTCATATCGGCCAGGTGCGGCTGGCTGGCTGAGCGGGCCGGATTGACCGTGCAGGTCGCCGGAGCCGTACCGCTGGCGGTCGCCACCGGCCCGGTCCACTCCGGATCCAGATTGCCATCGGCGAACACCCCGAGCACCTTCTGGTTGGTTGTGGCTGGGACCGAAGCGAGGGCGGTCGCGTCGGTGACGACCTGGTAGCCGTCGCTCTCCGCCTGCGACAGAACGGTGGCCTGCTGCGAGGTGCTGACCGTTGTCGTCTGATTGAAGTACTTCCTGCCCCCGCCCAGTTGCACATCAGTGTTGGAGGCGATCAGCTGCTCGCTGATTGAACCAGCGCCGCCGCTCGCAAGGGTGCCGAAGGGACAGTCACCCATCGACTGGGGACCCTTGCAGTCCCGGTCAACGACGTGGGTAGTGAATACCGCGGGGGTGGCGTCCTGGAGTTCCGCGGTGCTGACGTTGCCGGTCCGGTACCCGGCCTTCTTGGCCAGTTCCATGATGGTCGGCACGGCTGAGCCGTCCGGCAGTACCGAAATGGCTCCATCGTTAGTCTTGTGGCCGGTCGCGATAGCGGTGCCCGCGGCGGCGGAGTCCGTGACGTAGTCCGGTTGGGACGGGTTGTCCTTCCGCACGGAGTACGTCGTCATCGCCCCGGTCAGAGGAAGACTGTCCAGAGCGAGACGACCGGCGGCACCGACCTGGTAGTTTCGGGCAATCGTAATCTCGCTGTCGCCCATCCCATCTCCGATGAGCAGGATAATGCTACGGGCCTTTCCCCCGTTGATGGCGTTCCGGGCATCCCGGCTGCGGTCGGTGCCCTTGGCTGCGGCCATCGCCGAAGCGGGGACTGCGATCAGGGTGGTCGCGGCGATGGTCGCGGCCATCAAACGGCTGCGACGAGTGGACAGGAAATTCATGACACGCATTTCCTTCGAACGTGGATCACGCTGGTCACCCTGAACCTACGGGGCGCACTCCACTGTGAAGTAATCGCGAAATGAACACTCGAACAATGCCTTCTGGATTCTATTCGCACGCCGCCAAAGGACCCGATGTCGACCATAAACGGCGAGGCCCAGCCGCCCCCGCAACGGCTGGACCTGGCACCGCTGATGTGATTGTGGTCTGAAGACAATGATGCTGCTATGCCGCTCTGGCTGTCAGGGTCGGCCGGAGGGGAGCAGGGCAGGCAGCGTGCTCATCGGTGACGCGGAACGAGCCAGTCAACCCGACAGTGTCGGCCGACATGACGACGAAGGTGTACCTGGTTCCTGGCATCAACCTGGTCAGCCTGGCCCGGTGCAGGTGGCGCACGATTCCGGCAGCGGGATCGAACTGGGCGACCGTCGCCGCTGGGATAACTCGGGGCTCACTCATGCGCGGTGTTGACAGCAGCACCCGGGGCTGCGTGACCTCGGCCTTGGTGGTCCAGCAGAGCACCATCTGGCGGCAGGGATCCCGATCGGACGGCTCCGCGCCAACGCGCAACCGGAGATCGCCGATATCGATACCCGGCCCCGCCGCAGACGCTGTGGTGGCCGTTAGTACTGGCACCCGTCGTGCCGGATACTCAATCATGTCACCATGATGGCCAGTGGCGTTTTCGAATGCCCCATCCTTGAGACAAAGAGTCGATGAACATCCGGTGTTATCGCAGTAACCCACGGATGGTTGTGATAAGTACTTATAGATACAAAACCTCATTCGGCGACCGCGACCGAGTCGCCGCCAGATCGTTTGGCCCGATACATGATGAGGTCGGCCATCCGAAGGAGTGCCTGGGCATCGGG
>JAFGOK010000208.1 GCA_016926535.1 Micromonosporaceae bacterium
GAGCGATCTCCGAATCGATGTGTTCCGCTCCTCCGGGCCTGGTGGGCAGAGCGTCAATACCACGGACTCCGCGGTACGTATCACCCACATCCCGACTGGGACCGTGGTGTCCTGCCAGAACGAGCGGTCGCAGCTTCAGAACAAGGACCGGGCCATGCACCTGCTGCGGGCGAAGCTCGCGGCGCTCGCCGAGGAGCAGGCCGCCGCAGCGGCCGGGGATGCCCGCCGCTCCCAGGTCCGGACAGTCGACCGCTCTGAGCGGATCAGGACGTACAACTTCCCGCAGAACCGGATCACAGATCACCGGATCGGGTTCACCGCGCACAACCTGGATCTCGTCCTGGGAGGGGAGCTCGACGCCGTCCTCGATGCGCTGACCGAGGCGGACCGCCAAGCCCGGATCGCTGGTGAGCACCAGCTGACCCGGCGCTGACGACGATTGCCCCGCTGGCGGCCTGCGAGAGCGCCTCGTTGCCGGCCTACGAGCGCCTCGCCAGCGGCCTCTACGAGCGCCTCGCCGGCGGTCGCGTGGCCTTCGACCTGGCGACCGAGGCCGTCGCTGCGGCCAGCGCCTCGGTCGCTGACCCGAATGGGCGGTCGTCGCTGACGCCGGCCCATCCCAGAGTCACCCCGACCCGGGTACCGGGCACCAGCCCCGCCCAGTCCTCCTCGCTGATCGCTGTGACGATCCGCCGGCCGATCTCGTGAATCTCGGGGCGGGCCGCCGCCGGCAACACGACGGCGAACTCGTCTCCGCCGGCTCTGGCGACGAAGTCGCCCCGCCGCATGACCCGGTTGAGCACCCCGGCGACGCGCTGGAGGATCAGATCCCCGGAGGACCGGCCGTGCTCGGTGTTGACATCGGAGAAACCGTCGATGTCGCATAGTCCGAGGAGCACCTGCTCACCCCGAGTAATGATCTTCGAAAGGTGCCGTTCCAGCCGTTCTGCGTTCGGCAGGCCGGTCAGCGGGTCGGTGTGCTGACTCTCGCTGTAGCCAGCGACGCTGCGGCGGAGTTCCTCAGAATCCAGGCGGGCGGCGACCGCCTCAAGGAACAGCTCGCGCAGGCGCTCGAAGTGCGTGCTGCCGAGCCGGAACGCCTGCCGGTCAGCCCGGTGTGCTGAGGCGAAGTCGCCGGCAGCCAGATGGGCGAGCGCCCGCAGCCGGTAGGCCTCCGGGGCGTCGAAGGCGGGGTCTGAGGCAGCGACGGTCTCCAGCCGCGCGATGGCCTCGACCGGGCGGTTCTCCGCGATCGCGAGGCAGGCTGTGCCCAGCAGTCGCAGGTCGAGGCCGGTCCCGGCACAGCGGGTGCGGTCGAGCAGCGACCGGGCCTCTGAGCAGGCGTCGACGGAGCACCCCTCGGGCTGGACAGCGAACGCTGCCAGCCGGGCCAAGGCATACCCGTACGCGGTCAGGCCGGTTGGCCGGATGATATCGATTTCTCCGGTGTGCGTGCGGTGGTGCAGATCGGTCACGAGATCGCGGAGAACGCGCTGGCAGCCATCGCTGTCCCCGCGCTGGTCGAGCGAGAGAGCCAGCCGCAGCCGCAGCTCCGGAGCGGCAAAGTCGGCTCCGCGTAGCCCGATACTCACCGCGACCTGCCTGGCGCGGTCGATAGCGGCCAGAGCGTGGCCGTGGAACCCGGCCATGGAGTAGGCCACTGCGAGATCGTGCCAGGCCCATGCGGTCCCCGCGTCGGTCAACTCGATTGTCTCCAGCGCGCGGGCGGCACGGACCAGGTGGGTCGCGCAGCGATCCAGTGACCCCATCTGGTGGGCGACCATCGAGGCCAGGGCGTTGAGGGCTCCGAAAATCGCGAGATCCGGCGCGGCCTGGTTCGCCTCGAAGGCCTCCTCAAGAGCATTCGTCAGCTCTGCGGCCGGACCGAGTTGCAGGACTGCGACCAGCCGCATCATCAGGCCCTCTGCCCGCTCCCTCGGCCCGGGATCGTCTCGAAGGAGACGTTCGAGCGTTGTGAGCGCTTCGCTGTATCGTTCTTCGGTCAGCAGGCGCCGGGCATGGGCGAGTTCCTTCGCGTGCTCCGTAGTCGTCGACACCTCGCAGGGACCTCCGTTTCGGATTCTCGACGCCGGGTCTCTGCCCGCGCTGACGTGGCCGCGCCACATGATTATGGCGCGTCAACCGTGATTTGCGACATGCCGGTCGAGGGATAGAGAAATACCATGGTGGAGCTCCAGGTACGACGGTCGATGGCTGCCGCGACGGCGCTGCTCGCCGAGGCGGGGATCACCTCGGCTCGGACCGACGCGGAGCTCCTCGCGGCACACGTGCTCGGGGTACCCCGGTCGGGCCTGATGCTCGCGACCGCCATGACCCGAGCGCAGGCTGAGCGCTACGAGGCGCTGCTGTTTCGGCGCGCTGCGCGGGTGCCGTTGCAGCACCTAGTGGGGGCTGCGCCGTTTCGCGGGCTGGAAGTGGCCGTCGGGCCGGGCGTCTTCATCCCCCGACCCGAGACAGAACTCCTCGTCGAGTGGGGCATCGGGGCACTGCCCGCAGGCGCCACCGTCGTCGACCTGTGTAGCGGGTCTGGTGCGATCGCACTCGCCGTCGCGAGCGAGCGTCCGGACACCACGGTGCATGCCGTCGAGCTCGACGCCTCGGCCGCGACCTGGCTGGCGAGGAATACCAGCGGTACTGCGGTCAGCGTGGTCTGCGGCGATGCGACCAGCGCGGATGCTCTCGCGGACCTGGACGGGTTGGTTGATCTCGTGTTGTGTAACCCGCCCTACGTTCCCGCAGGCACTCCCGTGGAGCCAGAGGTCGCGGACCACGATCCGGGCCGCGCGGTCTTCGCGGGCGCCGATGGGCTTGACGTCATCCGCGGCATCGTCGCTAGGGCCGCCAGCCTGCTGCGGCTGGGCGGCAGGCTGGCGATCGAGCACGACGCCAGCCACGGTGACGCGGTGGTGCGGCTGCTGACCGAGGACGGACGGTACGAGGAAGCCATGGATCACGTCGACCTCGCCGGCCGATCCAGATTCGCGACGGCGGTCCGTGGCAGCGGTCCGGGGCGAGGTTTGGCAGACTTGCAGTCGTGAGACTCTACGACTGCACGCGGGTGGACGAGCGCGACGCGGGGATCGCCGCGGCGATCGAGGCCGTCCGGCGGGGGGACCTGATCGTGCTGCCCACGGACACGGTGTACGGCATCGGCACTGACGCGTTCAAGCCGTGGGCGATCACGAGCCTGCTGACCGCGAAGGGGCGCGGTCGTGACACGCCGCCGCCAGTGCTGATCGGCGCGAAGCAGACGATCGACACCCTGGTGATCTCGCTGCCCGCCTCCGCGCGGGATCTCATCGAGGCGTTCTGGCCCGGGGCCCTGACCCTGGTCGTGGGGTACGCCCCGAGTCTCCAGTGGGATCTCGGTGAGACCGGCGGGACGGTCGCCGTGCGCATGCCGCTGCATCCGGTCGCGCTCGAAGTGCTGCGCGCGATCGGGCCGATGGCGGTGTCCGCGGCCAATCGCCCCAATCAGCCGACCCCGATGACCGCAGCAGAAGCTCAGGAGCAGCTCGGCTACATGGTCAATGTCTACCTGGAGGCTGGCCTGTCCCCGGATCCCGTGCCGAGCACGATCGTCGACGCCACCGAGGACCTGCCACGAGTGCTTCGGGTCGGCGGGATCAGCTGTGACCGGTTGCGCGAGGTGGTCCCCACCATCGTCCTGCCAGAGGGCAACTGACTGTCACAGAGGGCAACTGGCTGTCTTCGATGGTGAAGCTGTCTTGGCGGGGCTGTGGTAGGAGGGTCCCGCGTACGCTCTGGGGGCAATGTCGTGCCAGTTGTCCCGACCCAGCGTGGGGAAGAATGTGCCCTTATGGTGGGTATCATCGGAATTCACGGAGTTGGCAAGCAGTTCCTGGGGCGTCAGCAGCTGCTTGAGCTGTGGAGACCGGCGCTGGGCGACGGGGTCGAGCGGGCCGTCGGCCGCGCCAGTGATGGTCCGGACCTCGACCTCGTCTACTACGGAGACCTCTTCCGGGGGCGGGCGACCGACGTCCCCCGGGGCAAGGGCTTGCCCCGGCAGCAGGGGCAGGGCGAGCTCGACGACGTTCTTGCGGATGCGACCAGCGCGTCAAGGCGGCCATCGACGGTCGGATCGCAGAGGCGATGGCCGTGGGCCCTCGGGTGCTGATCGGTCATTCGCTCGGATCTGTCGTCGCGTATGAGTATGTGCGCCAGCACCGGGACGCGGAGCTGCCTCTGCTGCTGACCCTGGGGTCGCCGCTGGGCCTTCGCGTGATTCGCGGGAGCCTTGGCGCCTTGGAGGCATCCCCGGATTCGGCCGCTGAGGGACGGCAGCGCGCCCCGGCTCGGTGGGTGAATATCTACGACCCGGGCGATCCTGTCGCCTGCGCTGGCGGGCTGGGCTCATGGTGGCCGCACGTTGCCGATGAGCAGGTGGACAATGGCGGCGACGCGCACGCTGTCACGCGCTACCTCTGCACTCGGGCGGTGGGGCGGGCGGTCGTCTCCGCGTTGCATGATGGAGAATGATCATGAAGGGGGGGTCGGTCCTGCGACGCCAGTTCGTCCCGATCGCGACGGCGGAGTACGAGAACCCACCATGGGACGCGCAGCCCCTGCCCGGTACCGCGAAAGAGGTGGCGGCATTGCGCCAGTGGCTGTGCGGTGCTCCCGAGAGCGGTGACCTGGCTGTCGGAGGGGGCCTGGGTGGCCCAGAAGCCTTCACCGAGCCGTTCGC
>JAFGOK010000027.1 GCA_016926535.1 Micromonosporaceae bacterium
GGTTGCCCTCACCGGGGCCATGCTCCGCTGCGGCGTAGTCTTCTCCGCGACTCGCCGAATGGCGGGTGCGAGCCGGGAGAGGATCCTCGTGAGCATCAATGCGAAGTTCGACAAGGCGTACCACGACAAGAGCGTCGAGGAACTGGCGGACGCGCCGGTCGCGGCGCTGTCCGGAGTCTCGGAAAACGCCGCCGCGCTAATCGACCAGGCCCTCGGCATCAAAACCGTTCGCCAACTCGGCACCAGCCAGTACTTCCTGGCGGCTCAGGCGATCGCCAACCTCGCCGAGTAAGAGCGACCGGCAACAGGCCCCAAGGACCGCGGTCGTTGCCGGGGCCAGCAAGCCTCGGCAACGACCGTGTTCGGCACGTCCGTCCCCATAGACCGGACGCTCGTCGTCATGCCTCCAGCAGGAGGGCGTCCCCCTGGCCTGTACCGCCGCACAGCGCCGCTGCCGCTCGACCATGGCCGTGCCGGTACAGCTCATGTGCGAGGTGCACGACGAGGCGGGCGCCGGACTGGCCGATCGGGTGCCCGAGAGCGATGGCCCCGCCGTGCACATTGACCTTCTCCAGCCCAACGCCCAACTGGTGGACCGCATACACGGCCACGGCAGCGAACGCTTCGTTGATCTCCAGCAGCCTGCCGATCCTCCGGCCTCCTGCGTCATGGCCAAGCCGAACACAATCATCGACGTGCTGTCCGCCACACGAACGGCACGGTCAGCGCGACTGCCAGCAGGAGGGAGGCCGCGACGAACAACTGGTATCCGCCGACGGCCGCGAACCCGCTCATCAGCCATGTCGTCGAGTGCGGTGACGGCGCACTACCTCAGGGTGTCGCTGTAGCGGACGTATTGTCCTTTTCCAGAGGTCTTGGCCGCGTACATGGCCAGGTCCGCTCGGTGCAGCAGGCTGGTCGGATCGTCGCCGGGCCGGTAGTCGGCGAATCCGATGCTCGCCCGGACGTCGATGCGCAGCCCTCCGATGTGCAGGGCCTCGTCGAACGTGGTGAGCAGGCGACCGGCGAGGCGTTCGGTCTGGTCGTGGTGGATGGACTCCAGCAGGACCACGAATTCGTCGCCGCCGAGTCGGGCCACGAGGTCCCGGGATCGGAAGCTGCGGCGAAGTCGTTCGGCGACGGCGGTCAGCACCTGGTCTCCGACCAGATGGCCGAAGGTGTCGTTGATGTTCTTGAAGTTGTCGAGGTCGACGAGGGCGATGGACAGCCCGGGGACGCTGCCCCTGGCTTCGGTCCGCTCGATGGCCCGCCGCACTTCGGTGTTGAACAGAGAGCGGTTCGCCAACTCGGTCAGGGTGTCGTGGGAGGCCTGGTGGGCCAGGCGGTCGTGGTATGCGCGCAACTCCGTGACGTCGCTGAGGTTGATCACGATGCCGCCCACCGACGGATCGTCGGTGCGGTTGGTCAGGGTCGCGTGGATCCACCGGTGGGTGCCATCGGTGCGCATGAGCCGCCCGTCGAGGACGACCGGCCGTCCGGCAGTCGCCAGTGTCTCGGTGATGGCGACCAGGGTCCGGTCGGCGTCCTCCTCGCAGATGGGTAGGCGTCGCGTACCGGTCCAGGCTTCGGGCGGTAGGCCGGTGAGGGCTTCGATGCCGGGGCTGAGGTAGAGCGGGATGCCCTCGGCGTCGAGGATGCCGATCACGTCGGTGGCGTTGCGCACCAGGGCACGGAAGCGGCGCTCCTGGGCGGCCATCTGGTCGGCCAGCCGGCCGAGGTCCCAGAATGCCATTCCTTGCCGGATAGCCACCAGCGTGGTGATGGCGAAGAGGCCGACGCCGAGGACGAGTCGTTTGCCGGTGTCGTCCCAGAGCTCGACGACCAGTAGCGAGCCGATGACGGCGACCGCGACGTACGGAAGCACGCTGACCCGGTACCGCTCCTGATCCGGGGCCACCGTTGCGGTCGGACCAGCACGCCACTGGAGCAGCACACCGAAGGTCAACATGACGTACAGGAGGCTGCGGCTCAGCGGCTCCACCGCGAACCCGGCCCGGCTTTCGGTGACCGGGGTGGCGAGCACCGCAGCAGTGACCACGGTGAATGCCACAGCGAAGGTTCGCAGGGTGGCCGGGTTGACCGTGTCGCTGCCGGAGACGAGTGTCTTCACGATGGCGAGTATCGCCACGGCCTGGATCGTGGAAAAAACGATGATGCCGAAGACGTGCTCACCGCTGGCGGTTCCCGGCATCCGGGGCAGGTAGAAGTACGAGGTGATCACCACCCCGGCAATGGCGAGCGTCGCGACGTCCATCCACAGCCGCAACTGGTCGCCCAGCCGGCGTGGGCCCGCCGGAATCCTGAGGAACGCCACGACGTGGATCACCCGGGCGGCCAGAAGGATCACGCTGGTCGCCGCGGTAGGGGCAGGAACCAGCGTGTGCACGTACTGCGGGACGTACGTCATCATGCCCGCGACGGTCAGGGCGGCGCCCACCGCGAGGGTCCACCAGAAGGTGCGGGCTGCCTTACCCAGGCCGGGTAGGGCAGCCGCAGTCCACCCGTACGCCGCCGCGACCGCCGAGGCTGCCACGAGGACCGGCAAAGTGCCGACGGGCGGCGGCACCCGCCACCCGGCGACATCGGCGACGAAGGAGACCAGGCCGGCAGGGAGCATCAGCACCGTCACCAGGAACAGCAGTCTGATCGGCCGGCCGAACTCGGGCCGGTCGCTACACGCGGAAGCGGCGGACCTGAGCATTGAGTTCTGCCGCCATGTCGGCGAGATTGGAGCTGGCCTGCTGGGAGTGTCCGACGGCGGTCTTGGTGGCCTGGGCGCCTCGGGCGACTCCGGAGATGTTGGAGGCGATCTCGGTGGATCCCATGGCTGCGGTGCTGATGCCGCGGTTCATCTCCTGGACCGTGGCGGCCTGCTCCTCGACGGCGCTGGCGATGGTCATCTGGTAGTCGTTGATCCTGGAAATGATGGCCGTGATCTCGCCGATCGCGGTGACCGCACCGGTGGTGTCGGCCTGGATCGCGGCGACCCGGCGGGAGATGTCCTCTGTTGCCTTCGCCGTCTCCTGGGCGAGTTCCTTGACTTCACCGGCCACGACGGCGAATCCCTTGCCGAGATCTCCGGCGCGGGCGGCCTCGATCGTGGCGTTGAGGGCCAGCAGGTTGGTCTGCTCGGCGATGGCGTTGATCAGGTTGACCACGTTGCCAATCTCGACCGAGGACTCGCCCAGCTTGGTGACTGTCGTGTTCGTCGCGTTCGCCATCGTCACGGCCTGGCCAGCCACCGAGACGGCCTGGTTGGCCGATTGGGAGATTTCCCGGATCGCCACGCCGACCTCTTCGGCGCCCGCGGCCACCGACCGCACGTTGTCGGAGACCTCGTTGGAGGAGGAGGCCAGGGCGTCGACCGCACCGGCTGACTGGGCGGCGCCTGCGGCGATCTCCTGGGAGGCGACGCTCAACTGCCTGGAGTTGTCGGCCAGGGAGGTCGCACTGCCCGACAGCAGTCGGATGGTCTCCCTGGTGTTCTGGGCCGCCCGGTTGACCGCGTCGGCCATCATCCCGATCTCGTCGGTCGGCCCCGTGGGGTGCCTGTGCGGTCAGGTCGCCGTCTGCGACGGCGTCGAGCACGATGGCCACCCTGGTCAGCCTGCTGACCATGCTGCGCGCGATCACCCAGGAGAAGGCGGCGGCCAGCAGGAGTCCGGACAGCACGACGCCGACCACGATCAGTTTGGACTGATTCGCGTTGTCGTGCGCGGCGGCGGCCGCCTGTCGGGTCAGGTTGTTCTCCAAGGCGTAGGTCGCGTCCACCGAGGCGATGAAGACCGCCTCGGCCTGGCCGGAGGCCTTCACGGCCTCCGCCTGCGTCGCGGGTTCGGTCATGCCCGCCGGCACCGGGTCGCGGAAGACCGCCCGGTTGAACAGGGCCAGGTAGGAGGCCCAGTCCCGCTGGAGTGTCGCGGTCTGCTGCTGCCAGGACCGAGACGGTTCTGTGATCTTCGCGTAGGTGGTGATCGCCTGATCGATGCGCCCCTCGATGTCCCTGATCTCGGACATGGCTTTCGTGCGGTTCTCGGGTGTGTCGGTGAACAGGATGATGGTCTTGCCGTACATGGCGGAGATGGCCCGCTGGGCTGTTCCCAGCTCGATCATGCGGGTGATGTTCCGCTGCCGCATGTCCTGGACCTGGCCATCCAGCTGGTCCATCCGGATCCAGCTGACCGCTGCGGTTCCCAGCGAGACGACGCCCATCAGACCGACCACAATCATGATCTTGACGACGAAGCGGAGGTTGTGAAGCCAGGCATACAGGCCCGGGGGTTGCTCGGTGTACGGCGCGACCATGGTTGCCTCCAAGACAGCGGGCCAGGGTACGGCATCTGCGGCATCTCGCCCCATATCGGCACCCCACCGTCGGGATCAACATGCCGTGACCGAAGCGCAACCACAGATCCCCAAGACCGAAATCAGCCACTGCGCAGCGAGGTCGAACCGCACCAGCACGGCGGTTCAGACAGCGCGCCGAGGGAGGGTCGACCGTTGCCACAGGGTCAACGGTCACGACCGCTGAGGACCCGCAGCGGTTCTTCGCGAAGGATGCGTCCTGGCTCAGCCTGGTGGAAAGGGGCGATGAGACTGCCGCGGGACCGGACGACCAGGGTCGCGACCGCCATCCAAGCGATCCCGCCGACGAGCATCATCATGGCGAAGTTCACTCCATGCATGGCACGTGAAATACCTGTCCGTCACCGCTGGGCTGCAGACGCCGGATCTACGGCGGGCAGCATCCGGACGGGCACAGACCGGTTCGAGAATCCCACCTTAAACCTTCCTCAACGGCCCGTGTAGTGATCCTTTTCGACATTGACAGCTCTCACGGTCGTGCGGAAACCTCCGAAGTTGACA
>JAFGOK010000209.1 GCA_016926535.1 Micromonosporaceae bacterium
AGTGATCCCGGCGCTCCGGGGAGAGCATGATCCGCCATGGTGGTCGCTGGGGCCGCGATGATCATTGAATGCGTAGATCGATGCTGATCGTCAACTACTGGTACATCTGTCCATTGTGTGACTTGAGGTATCTAAACATGGCCACTCTCCGTATCGCAAGCATGTCCCCACCCGCGGGGGTGTGGGATCGCCGTTGCGGCATCGGCCGTCCTCGCGGCGCAGGGCAGGGTCAGCCGTCGACGATGAGTTCCTCGTAGTCGATCCTGGTGAGCGGACCCTGCGAGAGTGAGCCGTCGGCCCGGGGGATGCCCAGCCGCTGCCCTTCCTGGTAGAAGGAGACCCCTGTGGTGTCCGGCCGGGTGGTCAGGGTGCAGACGATCTGCCCGTACATGAGGATCTCGTCGGTGCGAACGGTGGTGTCGACCTCGGCCCGGAACTCCACGATGGCCTCAGTACCGTCAATCCGCACCTCCGCGGCGATGTTGCCATCGCTCAGGGGGTTGACCAGGTTCGTCGTTCGTTCGGCCTCGTTCGGGCCGGAGACCAGATGCCGCAGGTGGGCGCTTGGCACTGGGTAACCAGCGACGCGACGGACGACGACGACGAGTTTGGCGTCCCGAACGAAGCAGAGGTGTTCCTCCACGGTTCCAGAATCCGCCGGTTCCGGGGTGAGCGACCCATGCGGCGCGAACTGGCTGCGAGGCGGGGTGATCTGCCGCGGCTCGTCCTCGACCGGGACCCCGCATCCGGCCAGGTGCAGCAGTGCTATCGCCAGCACGGGGGCGACCAGCCGGCGGATCACGGTGCCTGCCTCGGGAGTTCGACGCGGAATCGGGCGCCACCATCAGAGCGGTCATGGACCGTCACCCGGCCGCCATGCGCGCTGGCGTGTTGAGCGACGATCGCCAGGCCAAGACCAGCGCCAGCGCCAGCACCGCGAGCTCTGGCCGCCCGGCCGCGGCCGAACCGGTCGAAGATGATGTCCCGGTCCTCTGGATCGACCCCAGGACCGTGGTCCTCGACCTCGATGACGTAGTCCTCCCCTGTGGCAAGCAGCCGGATCGCGGTCGGCCCGTCGCCGTACTTGATGGCGTTGTCGAGGAGATTGCCGAGGATCTGCCGCACCCTCCGGTGGTCGACCCACCAGGGCTCGTCGTCGGAATCAGCGATGATCAGATCCTCCGGCAGGTGGTACGCCTGGCAGGCCTGGCGCGCCAGGCCGGCGATGCCGACGAGGCCCCGGTCGGCGCTCTGGTCGCTCCTGGCCAGTTCCAGCAGATCGTTGACCAGCGACTGGAACCGGGCCACCTCGTCGGTCACCAGGCCGGCGGCGGTGGCGGTGCGCTGGTCGAGCTGGGGCGTGCGCCGTGCCAGGACACTGGCAGCAGCGGCGAGCGTCTGGAGTGGGGAGCGCAGCTCATGGCTGACGTCGGCGGCGAACCGGCGGTCGGCCTCCATCCGGCGCGACAGCTGGCTGACCATGTCGTTGAAGGAGGTGGTCAACCGGGTGAGGTCGGGATCCGGCGTGGGATCGAGCCGGGCGGTGAGATCCCCGTCGGCGATGCGCTGGGCGGCATCCGCCACCGATCGCAGCGGCCGGGTCGCGTAGCGGGCCGCGTACCAGCCGAGGGTCGCCCCGCCCGCGGCCACCATGATGGCGACCGCGGTCAGCACCAGGGCCAGCAGCTTGAGGGTCTGGTCGAGTTCCTCCAGGGAGTGGACCTCGTAGAACCAGGTGTCCTGGGACAGTGGCACCCCGACGACCAGCGCGGCATGGCGGTCGCTGCGTACCCGCTGCATGCTGGGCTCGCCGTGCTCGACCTGGCGCTGCATCAGGCCTGGTATCGCGGAGGTGATGTTGGCGTCGGCGGTCCTGGCGTACCACGTGCCATCTCGGCGCAGCAGGGCCCTGCGCGTGCCCCCGGTGTCCAGCGATCGCAGGATGTTGCCGATGTCCGGGTCTGGGGTGTCCAGGCCGCCGTGGACGACGGCGGCGTCGAAGTAGGTCGCCCGGACGGCCGCTCGCTCCCGCTCGGCCAGCAGCGAGGTCCGGGTCAGCTGGTAGGAGACGCCGGCCATCAGCGTCGACAGCGCCAGCGCGCCCGAGGCGAAACCGGCCGTCACGCGCATCCGCAGCCCGGCGCGTCTCATCGCTGGAGCTTGTAGCCCATGCCGCGGACGGTGACCAGGCGCCGCGGTGCGCTCGAATCTGTTTCGATCTTCTGCCTCAGCCGGCCCACGTGCACGTCCACCAGGCGCTCGTCGCCGAAGTCGTACTCCCACACGCGCTGGAGCAGCTGTTGCCGGGAGAGGACCTGCCCCGGGTGGTTCGCCAGCTCGCACAGCAACCGGAACTCCGTGCGGGTCACCGCCACCGGAACACCGCCGCGCCGGACCTCCCCGGCATCGGGCACGATCTCCAGGTCCCCGAAGGCCAGGATCGGATTGGGCGGGGCGGCAGGCCGGGCCCGCCGTCGCAGTGCCCGCAGGCGAGCCGACAGCTCCTTGACGGCCACCGGCTTGACCAGGTAGTCGTCGGCACCCGCTTCCAGGGCGGCGACGATGTCGTGCGTGTCGTCGCGGGCGCTGATGACGACGATGGGGACGTCGTCGCCGCGGCGCATCTGACGAATACACTCAAACCCATCGATACCTGGCAGCATCAGGTCGACGAGGACGGTGTCTGCGGGATCGGTCTGCTGCGCGGCCAAACCCTCCTCGGCGGTTGGCACGCCCCGGGCGGTGTACCCCTCGTCTTCCAGCGCCAAGAGCAGCGACAACCGGATCCGGTCGTCGTCTTCGATCACGAGAACTGCCGCCACACCCCCATGATGCCGTGCGCCTCGCCGGCCGGCGTCGCCGGCCGACCGACAGCGAGTGGTTCGTCACAGAACTGTCATATAGCTGCGGGGTCACCTCCATACGTGGTGGCGAGGCTGTATCACGGCTGGGCTGTATCACGGCTGGGAGGACTGTCCGGCAGCACCACCGGACCGACCGGGGCCGCAGCCCAGCCCATCCGGTGGACGTGACGGAGGAGGTGGCGATGACGGTCTTCGGTATCGCGACGGCGCTGGTCGTCGGCATCGTCATCGGGGTGGTTGGGCGGTTGCTCATCCGGGGAAAGCGGGACATCCCCGCCTGGCTGACCCCGGCGATCGGTGTGGCCGGAGCGTTGCTGGGAACAACGATTGTCAGTGTGCTGTCAGCAGAGCTCTCCAACTCCAACCCCGTCACCCTCAGCGCGCAGTTGGCCCTTGCCACCGGGGGCGTGGCCGTGGTCATCAGGACCGCCGGGCTTCGCAGCCAGGGGGGTCCTGATGACCGGCAGCCCGCTGCGCAGGCACGAGCCAACCCACCAGCAGGCACGAGCCGATCCATTGGAGGAATGCATTGAACAATTTCGAAGCGCTCCCGGCGCGGAGCAGCAACCACCGAGCCATCCGGCACCCGTCCGAGATCCCCGGCTTCCCATCGGGTCGACTGGCGGAGCTTGAACCTGTCCTGAGCGAGTTCCAGTTCCGGGTGACGCCGTACTACGCCCAGCTGATCGACTGGACCGATCCTGGCGATCCGCTGGCCCGGATCGTCCTGCCCGATCCGGATGAGCTGATCAGCAGTCTCGACTTCGACCCCAGCCAGGAAGCGACGAACACGCCGGTGGTCGGGCTACAGCACAAGTACGGGCCCACTGCCCTGCTGCTGGTCACCGACGTGTGCGGGGCCTTCTGCCGGTTCTGCTTCCGCAAGCGGTTCACCCTGTCGACCGCGGCCCACCACCGGGGAGACGACGGCGGCCAGCAGACACCGACCCGGGAGACGACGCTCGACATCGCAGCGGCCATCCAGTACATCCGGGCCCACACCGAGATCACGAATGTCCTGCTGTCCGGGGGCGATCCGCTGATGCTGGCCCCGGCCCGGCTGGCGAGGATCCTCGAAGCCCTGCGCTGCATCCCGCACGTCCAGACGATCCGGATCGGGAGCAAGATCCCGGCGTTCGACCCAGATCGGATCACCCCGGAGCTGGTGTCGATCCTGTCGGCTGCCGGGGGCAGCGGCCGCCGCATCTACGTCGCGGCCCATTTCAGCCATCCCAGGGAGCTGACCCCGGCGGCCCTCGCCTCCCTTGACCGGCTGATCGCAGGGGGCATCGTGCTGTACCAGCAGACCCCGATCCTGCGCGGCGTCAACGATGACGCTGATCTGCTCGTCCGGCTGCTCCAGGGGCTCTCGGACGCCGGGGTCGCGCCCTACTACCTGTTCCAGTGCCGGCCGGTCAACGGCAACGAGCGCTTCACCCTGCCCATTCAGCGCGGGGTCGAACTCGTGGGGGAGGTCCGCCGGCGCCTGAGTGGCCTGGCGAAGCGCTTCCGGTACGTCGCCTCGCACACCACAGGGAAGATCGAAATCGTCGGGATCAGCGGGGGGCAGATTGTCTTCCGGTACCACCAGGCCCGCAATCCCGCGGACGACGGCCGGATCTTCACCTGGCCGGCCGGCGTTCCGGTGTTTTGGCCGGACGAGGCGGTGGCCGCTCTCGCCAGCGAGCTCGTCGTGCCGGCTATCGCCAGTGAGCCCCTCGTGCCGGCTATCGCCAGTGTGGCGTCCCTGGAATAGATCAATGCAGAACTCTCGTCGAAGGCGCGGCTCATGACATTCGTACTAGGTACGGAAGGCAGAATGATCGATTTGATCTGCAACGAGTGCGGCCGGTATCTCGGCGCACTCAACGGGCTGGCGGAGTTTGAGGCTGTGTGGCCGTTGCTGGAGGCGTGTGGGTGGGGCGGCAGGCCTTCACCGCAGGGGCCCCACGCGTGCCCGCGGTGTGCCTCGGCCGCCTTGCCGTCCGTGGATGATCTGACTGCGGCCCTGGACCCCACCTCGGACGCGGCTGGCCAGTCTCATCCCTTCTGCGCTCACCTTGAGGTGTTCTCGGAGGCGACGCTGGTCGTGGTGTCTGGAGACCTCACCGAGCCGGTGCTGGCCTCCGTCCAGGACGTGCTCGGCGCGGCCGTCGCGATGGACCGGGACGTCATTGTTGATCTTGGTCAGGTCGGGGTGGTCGATGCTGCCGGGCTCCGCACGCTCGTGCGGGCGCATTGTGACGCCAGGAAACGGGACCGGGTGCTGTGTGTCGCCGCACCGTCACGTTTTATCCGGATTGTGTTGCACACGATGCGCCTGGACGGGGCGATCCTCACCTTCGACGATCGGCGGCTGGCCCGGGTCTGGCTGGCCTCGCAACGGATGGAGGAGTCGGCACCGGCTGCGGCCGTGAAGAACTGGAGGTTGGGGCAGTGACGACCGTACCTGGGACCGAAGAAGGGATCATGGTCTTGATCTGCGATGGCTGCGGGCAGACCCATGATGCCACTCATCGTCTGCTGGACGCCGAGGTGGTCTGGCCGCTGCTGGCGGCCAATGGGTGGACCGGATCGCCGTTTGCCACAGGCCAGCACTGGTGCCCGAGGTGCGACCCTGCCCTGATCGCCGCCTCCGCCGAAGGCGACGGTCAGCCGACGGCCAGGGAGCCCGTTCCCTGCCGGGTCGGAGTCCGGCAGTGGGGTGAGGTCACCCTGGTGACCCTCAGCGGAGACCTCCAGCCGATGGACAGTGAGCACGTGCAGGCGGCGCTGACGGCTGCCGTCGCGGCCGGGCGGCACATTCTGCTGGATCTCGCAGGGGTCGGAGCGCTCGACTCGGCGAGTCTCAGCGCCATCGTCCGGGCATACGGTGACAGCAGGCTGCGCGGGTACGCCCTGTGCCTGGTCGCACCGTCGCGGTACGTCCGGGTGGTCCTGCACACGATGCGCCTCGACCGCGTGATTACGATCTTCGACGATCAGCGCGACGCCCTGGCCTGGCTGGATGTGGATCTCTCCGGGAGTCCCGCAGGCCAGCACACGGGGGTCGGGGCACATGTCCTGCGGATCCCAACCAGCCGCAGGCGCCAGCACTCCGGGCTCCCTCCGCACGTGACCAGTCACGTCTGGGAACGGGGCACCCGCGGCCCCGGCCGGTGAGTGCCGCCCGGCCCTCAGACGAGGACGAAGTACCGCAGCCAGAGATACGGCAGGCACAGCCCGACGGTCACGACCGTGACGACCAGCCCGTACTTGGTGAACTCCCAGAAGCTGATCCGGTGGCCGGCCCGTTCGGCCAGACCGAGGATGACGACGTTGGCAGAGGCTCCGACGGCGGTCGCGTTGCCCCCGAGGTCCGAGCCCAGGGCAAGTGCCCACCAGAACACGTGGGTGTTCTCGCCGTCGCCCGCCGCCGCGGTGAGGTCGGCCACGATGGGACTCATCGTCGCGACGTAGGGGATGTTGTCGACGATCGCTGAGAGGACCGCGGACCCGCCGAGGAGTACTCCGGTGGTCAGCAGCGGCTTGCCCTGCACGGCGTCTGCGGCGGCCCGGGAGATCGTCTCGATGACGCCGGTGTTGACGAGGGCACCGACCATGACGAACAGCCCGGCGAAGAAGACCAGGGTGGGCCATTCCACGTCCCCGGAGACCTCACCGGCGTCCAGGCGGGACGCCGCCAGCAGCGTGAGGCCGCCGACGATGGCGACGACGGAGGGCTCCAGGTGCAGCACGGTGTGCAGCATGAAGGCGGCCGTCACGGCGGTGAGCACCACCAGGCTGATGATCAGCAGGCGGCCGTCGCGGATGGCGTCACGCTCCCGCAGTGCCATGACCGTTTCGGCTCGATCCGGGTCGTAGGTGAAGGCCCGCCGGAACAGCAGCCGGCACGAGGCGATGAACACCGCGAGGACGAGGAGCACGATCGGGGCGAGGTGGACGAGGAAGTCGTTGTAGGAGAGGTCCCCCCTGCTGGCGATGATGATGTTGGGCGGGTCCCCGACCAGCGTTGCGGTGCCGCCGATGTTGCTGGCCAGCGCCTCGGCGATGAGGAAGGGGATCACCGGAACACCCAGCCGGTCGCAGACCAGGAAGGTCACCGGGGCGATCAGCAGCACGGTGGTGACGTTGTCGAGCACCGCGGAGGCCAGGGCTGTGACCAGCACCAGGATGACCATGACGCGGAACGGGCGGCCTCTGGCCCGCTTGACCGCCCAGATCGCCAGGTACTCGAAGGCCCCGGTACGTTTGATCACCGCAACGATGAGCATCATGCCGAGCAGCAGGACGATGACGTTCCAGTCGATGCCGGCGTCTTCGGAGTAGAACGCGTGCTCGGCGTCGGTAGCCCCGATCAGCAGCATCAGGGCCGCCCCTCCGAGGGCTGCGGCCACCCGGTGGATTCTCTCAGTGGCGATGAGGGCATAGACGATCACGAAAATGGTGACCGCGATCCAGGACAGCCCGGTCATGCGGCGAACATCCGGTCGAGCAGCGCGTCCAGAGTGATCGCGCCGATCAGACCTCCCCGGTCGTCAAGGACGGCGACCAGCGGGGTCGCGGTGGCGGCCATCACGGCCGCGATCTCCAGGACAGTGGCGTTCGGATCGACGACGGGCAGCGCTTTTGGCCGTTCCGGAAGGCACTCGACCACGGTGCGATCGCCGAGGTGTCGCAGGAACAGGTCGGCGGCGGCCTCGTCGATGACCCGGGCGAGGGTCGGATCCTCCTGGCAGTAGCGGGGTATGGCCATCCGGAGGACCTGGGTGCCCGGCAGCACCGTGAATGGCTCGCCCTGCCGGTTGACCACGATCAGGCCGGGGAGGTCCTGGCCGGCCAGGAGGCGGGCGGCTTCGACCATGGGGGTGTCGATCCGGACGGTCGGATAGGGCGCGGCCAAGTCCCGTGCCTTCATACTGGGAAGTCCTTCCAAGAGGGCATCACGCACCCGGGCAGGACCATCCCGCCCGAGGCCGACCAGACTTCCCGGCACACCTGGTAGCCAACCTACCCCGGAGCGGAGTTGGGTGGGATGCC
>JAFGOK010000210.1 GCA_016926535.1 Micromonosporaceae bacterium
ACCGGCGGCTCGGGCGGCAACGTGACCGGCGGCTCGGGCGGCAACGTGACCGGCGGCTCGGGCGGCGGCGTCACCGGCGGCTCGGGCGGCAACGCCACCGGCGGCTCGGGCGGTGCTGGGGGTTCGACCGATGTCTGTCCCACGCAAGCCCAGGCCTGCTACTACGTGTCGCCGTCAGGGAGCGACGACGCTGCAGGAAGTGCAGATGAACCGCTCCAGACGCTGACCAGGGCCCGCGACGTGGTGAGAGCCATCAACACCGACATGACGGGGGATATCTACGTCTATCTACGCGGCGGCGACTACAGAATCACCAATGCGATCGCCTTCGGGCCGGAGGACTCGGGCACGAATGACCATCGGATCTACTATCAGGCGTACCCCGACGAGACGCCGGTCATCAACGGTGCGCAGAAGGTCACTGGGTGGACGGTGAGCAGCGGCAACGTCTACAAGGCTACGCTCGATCGCACGACCAAGTTGCGGAACCTCTACGTGAACGACGCGCGAGCCAGCATGACCAGCAAGACTGTCTCCGCCAGGGCATCGACGGGAACCTATTCCGTTACCTCGGGACAAGCTGACTGGGCGTGGGCCGATGGCAGCGGCTTCGATGGGGTCACGTACGCGGCTACCGACGTGCCAGAGGTCACGAGCAACAAGGACGACCTGGAAATCGTCAACCGGACAACGTGGAACGAGAACCTGGTGTGCACGCGGGATGTGGTCACCTCCGGCAGCGATCGGGTCCTGATGTTGCAGCAGCCCTATGGCGCCATCGCGCAACTGCCAGGCTGGGGCGCTGCTTTCGTCGCTTCCGGTTCGCATACCATCTTCAATGTGTTCGAATGGTTGACCTCTCCCGGGACGTTCTACTTCGACAAGACCACCGGCACCCTCTACTACTATCCCCGAGCCGGAGAGGACATGAACACCGCGGATGTCGAGGCGCCGGTGGCAGAGAAGCTCATCGACATCGCTGGGACCTCGAACACGGACAGAGTCAGGAACCTCACCTTCCAGGGGATCACGTTCGCAAACACGGACTACAATCTCTACACGGTCGGGAATTCGGTCGGCAAATCAAGCGTCCAGGGAGCCACGGTCTACATCGCCTATGGTTCGGGCGACTACCATTACTGGAAGTACGAGATCATCGATACGTTGCCCGCGGCGATCAACGTGAACAACGCGGAATCAATCGACATCGTACGCAATGTGGTCAAGCACAGTGGCGACGAAGGCATCTCGATGATCAACGACGTCATCAATTCGAACATCGTTGGTAACTCGATCAGGGACATTGCCGGCAGTGGCATCACGATCGGCCACCCGCAGCATGTCTACCTAGGCGACGGAGGGACGCACGCGAAGTTCCCTCCAGGGGTAGAGGGTGTCTGCACCAATATCAACATCAACAACAACCTCGTCCACACCGCAGGCATCCAGCCTGGGTTCGGTTCGCATGCGGGCGTGACCGTTTTCTTCACGGATTCGGTCAGCTTCACTCACAATCACATCCATACGGTTGCCTACAACGGCCTCAACCTGGGATGGGGCTGGAGGAACTTCCAGGACTCGACCACGGCCCACGACAACGACGCGAGCAACAACCGGTTCACGAACATGATGACCCGATTGCACGACAGCGGAGCGATCTACACCATTGGGCAGAATCCGGGAACGACCATCAACCAAAACTACGTCAAGGGGATTCCGGACAATTCGTCAGGGCCCACCTACGGGCTGCACAACGACGAGGGAAGCGCGTACATCACGGAGAACGATAGCGTTCTCGATATCGACCCAGGAGTCACCTACACCATCAACTGCGAGGACTTCGGCGAGAAGCATGACCTGACGATTCTCAGGACCTACGCAACCGTCAACAAGATGGGTGTGGATCCACCAAACAGCACAATTGATACGCCCATCGTAGTCGCCGACGCCGTATGGCCTGTGGAACAGTATACCTTCGCCCTGAATTCGGGGATCGAAGACGAATACCGGGCGGCCTTGCCGAGCAGCGTGCTACCGCTACAGGACTACGTGTTCCCCGCGAGTTGCGCCGCTCCGATGGGGACTGCCACGCTGCCCATCAGGAGCAGCGGCGACGCCAGCAACACGGTGTGGTTCGCGCCGGCCGGCACCCAGACTTTTGTCGAAGGGGCCAACATGACGAGCGCCACCGGAGATGCGACCTCCCTCGCCGTGCCTGCAACCGCAGGGAGCTACAAGCTCTTCGTACTGGATTCGCAGGGGCAGAAGGTGGGTGAATCTGACGCGCAGCTGAGGGTCAGTGGAGGCTAAGCGTGATGATGTCCGTCGCGGCGAGGTCTGGCGACGGCACACTGGGTTCAGAC
Source organism: Micromonosporaceae bacterium (assembly GCA_016926535.1). GTDB lineage: Bacteria > Actinomycetota > Actinomycetes > Mycobacteriales > Micromonosporaceae > JABDRL01. Next base: position 2,364 of record JAFGOK010000210.1, read on the forward strand.
AATCGCCGACGAGCGCGCTCGCTGCGTTCCGACGATGGCCTCGAAGGAGGATCAGATGCGTCTTGTTTCGTTAGGCACTGTGGTGCTCTCTTGGCTGCTCCTCTCCGCTGGTTGCACAAGCAGCGATGACCCGTCTTCGACCTCAACTGGGGGCAACTCCACAGCGCTCACCGGCGGGTCTGGTGGCTCAGACGGCGAGGCAGTGGGAGGCTCGGGCGCAGCGCTGCCCGCCGCGGCCGGCGGAGCGTCTGGGTCCGGCGGCCTCGTGAGCAGCGGCGGAACTGGCAACCCTGCGAGCGGCGGGGCTCCCCCCGGTGGCAGCAGCACCGGGGGCCTGGGCGGCACGTCACCGAGCGGGGCAACGGGTGGCGGCACGTCACCGGGCGGAGCAACGGGCGGCACAAGCCCCGACGGTGGCAGCGGGGGGGCCACGGGCGATGGCGGGAGCGCTGCCACCGGTGGCGCGGTCGAAAACACCGGTGGCGCGGTCGAAAACACCGGTGGCGCGGTCGAAAACACCGGTGGCGCCAGCGGCGGCACGGGTGGGTCAGGCGGCAGCGTGCCAACGCCCCCTGCGTTCGTCAACACCTACGACGGCGCACGAGCGACGACCGCGAGCCTGGACGCCGGCTGGAAATTCAATCTCGGCGACGCCAGCGGCGCGCAGGAAACGACCTTCGACGATACGTCGTGGACCTCCGTGGACGTGCCGCACGACTGGAGCATTTCTCTGCCGTTCAACCAAAGCTCGCCAGCCGGCTCGGGCGGTGGCTACCTCGATGGAGGCCTGGGCTGGTACCGCAAGTCCTTTTCGCTGCCCGCCGAGAGCTCCGGACAGAGGATCTTCGTCCAGTTCGACGGCGTCTACATGGACAGTACCGTGTGGCTCAACGGCACACAGATATGCGCTCGTCCCTACGGGTATGCGTCCTTCGAATGCGATTTCACCTCCAGCGCCAGCTTCGGTGGGTCGAACGTGCTCGCCGTGAGAGTCAACAACCAACTTCCCAGCAGTCGATGGTACTCGGGAAGCGGCATCTATCGCCACGTTTGGCTCAAGACCGTGAACCCGGTCCGCGTGGCCTACACCGGCACGCGGGTAACCACGCCCCAGATCTCGGCGGGCAGCGCCACGGTGAACATCACTGTGGCGGTCCAAAACGACGCGGCCGGGAGCCAATCGGTGACAGTTGCGAGCTCGATCCGCGATGCGGCGGGAGCGGAAGTGGCCACGGCCTCTGCGGCGACGCAGACCATCAACGCGGAGTCGACCGCCGACGTGGAGCAGACCGCGACGGTGTCCAACCCCCAACTCTGGTCAACCACATCGCCAGCGATGTATTCCGTCGTGACGACAGTATCCGTAGGCGGTGCTGTCGTCGACACGTACACGACCCCGTTCGGTATTCGCAGCTTCGCATTCGATGCGACTACGGGGTTCTCGCTGAACGGTACGGCAATGAAGCTGAAGGGCGTGTGTCTGCACCACGACCTCGGTGCTCTCGGCGCCGCCGTGAACCACCGCGCCATCGAGATGCGTCTCGAAATGCTCAAAGACATGGGTGCGAACGCCATCCGCACCTCCCACAACCCGCCAGCGCCGGAGCTACTCGACTTCGCTGATCGATTCGGCTTCCTCGTCGTCGATGAGGCCTTCGACATGTGGTACGGCGCCAAGACTGAGTACGATTACGCGCGTTTCTTCCGTGAATGGGCCGACACCGACATGCGGGACTTCGTCGCCCGCGATCGCAACCACCCGAGCGTCATCATCTGGAGTATCGGCAACGAGGTTCCACAGGCCGGCGATCTGGCAGTTGCTCAGCAACTGATAGATGACGTCCGCGCCATGGACGACACGCGCATGACCACACAGGCCTATGCAGCGTGGGTCGGCGACGACTCCTTCACCGGGCTCGAGGATCTCGTGGGCATCAACTACGCGCCGGAGCGATACGACTCGGTCCATTCCGCTCACCCCGACTGGAAGCTGTTCGCCAGCGAGTCGTCGTCCGGATTCAGGAGCCGAGGCATCTACAACAACAACAACACGCAGGCCACGTCGTACGACACTTTCGCAGCCGGTTGGGGCCACACCGCAGAAACGTCGTGGAAGAACGTCAACACCCGCCCCTGGATCGCTGGGGAGTTCATCTGGACTGGTTTCGACTACATCGGCGAGCCGACCCCGTACGAGTGGCCTGCCAAGAGCTCGTACTTCGGCATCCTCGACACGGCGAACTTCCCCAAGGACATCTTCTACTTCTATCAGAGTCGGTGGAACTACGATGGACCCACGATGGTGCACATCGTGCCCATGGACTGGACCAGCTGGACACCAGGGCAAGCTGTCCGGGTCTTGGCGTACAGCAATGCGGACAGCGTCGAGCTCTTCCTCAATGGATCGTCTCTGGGCTCGCAGACCGTGGATCCCTCCGAGGCGGATGTCGAGTGGTCGGTTCCATTCGCGGCGGGCACCCTCGAGGCTCAGGCCACGAAGGGCGGTACGGTCGTCGCGACCGACGAAGTGCGCACGGCCGGTCCAGCGGCCCGCCTGGAGCTCATCGTCGACCGCAGTTCGATCATGGCCGATGGGCGTGATCTGGCCTTCGTCGAAGTGGACGTCGTGGATGCCGACGGAGTCATCGTCCCGCAAGCCAGCAACGGGATCGACTTTTCGATCGACGGCCCTGGCACGATTGTGGGTGTGGACAACGGTAACGCGACCAGCCACGAGTCCTACAAGGGCACCTCGCGGTCCGCGTTCAGCGGCAAGGCCTTGGCCATCGTTCAATCGTAACCAGTGCACGAACGGGGTCCTGACAGCACGATCCACGCCGGGTAGGTTTGCCACCGCGAGCCGGTTTACCGGTTCGAGAGG
>JAFGOK010000211.1 GCA_016926535.1 Micromonosporaceae bacterium
CCCCCGGTGACGTCACCTACGGTGAATGCTTCACGGCCCAGCCGTTCAACAACGTGACGGCGTCGCGATCGATTCCGCCACGACATACCGGGTGACCATGAGTGATTTCCTCCTGACCATGCTCCAGATCGCATCCCTCGGCCAGTCGTCGAAGCGCTGGTGACCGAGGTGACAGCCCGCATGCCCGGGAGCGCCTCCCGGCATCGGGGCGAAGATCATGACAACGGGTTTCAGTTCCGCCGCAAGCGGACGTATGCTCGCTTCCACCTCCCTCATGGGATGGCACGCAGGCATCACGAGAACAGTCAGTGCAACCAAACGACAGCGAAGGATGTTCAGCGTGGAGCGCCAGCCGCAACGGGCTGCCGAACGGCTGGCTCGCGCCTGGGCTCTTGCGATCGCTGGCACGAGCTACGTCTCGATGAGCGGTCTTGAGGTCCAGGACTTCCTTACCGGTCTTGCCGCCCGCCTCATCCAGGCGACGACGGCCGATCCATTTGAGCCGATGCTCGTACGCGAGATCGGCGCGACCCTGGTCGCGGCCCACTTCACGCAGCCCTCCACGTTGGAGAACACGGTCGTCGCGCTGGCGGAGCACCTGCCGGCGGCCCCCCGACCGCGACTTGCCCAGATCCAGGCGGCGCTGGCCGGTGGGTACACGACGGCGCTTCGCGATCGGGTCCTGAGCGAGCAGGAGGAGATCCGAACGGCCGCGCTGTCCTCGCGCGTCCGCGCGGAGGAGGCACGCTGGGCCAGCGAGGCCCGGTTCCGAGCGGTGTTCACAGAAGCCGCCATAGGCATGATCATTTCCGGAGTTAACGGTCACATCACCGAGGTCAACAGCGCGATCTGCGCCATGCTCGGATTCACCGCCGAGGAGTTCTCCCAGCGCTGTTTCCAGGACCTCGCCCATCCCAACGACCCGAAGACTCTCCGGGATGCCTACCTCGACCTCATCGCCGGGCGCTGCGGCCACCTGCGAGTCGAGAAGCCCTTTCTGCATCGGGACGGCCATCTGGTCTGGACGGACCTCGTCATCTCGCTGATCCGCGATCAGTCTGGCCAGCCCCGGTTCATCGTCGCCATGGTCGAAGACATCACTGACCGCTACCTGCTCCAACTCCGGTTGCGGCATCAGGCACTTCATGATCCTCTAACCAGATTGCCCAACCGAACCCTGTTCTTCGAGCGTCTCGGCGAGATCCTCAGTGTCACTGCGAATGACGCGACGGCCAGGGTCGGCGTCTGCTACCTCGATGTCGACGGATTCAAGGTCATCAACGATACGCTTGGTCACTCCGTTGGGGATCAGCTGCTGATGGCGGTCGCGGAGCGGCTCGACCACGCCGTCTCCAACGATCAACAACTGGTCGCCCGGATGGGCGGTGACGAGTTCGTCGTCCTGGTCGAACGGTCACATGGGACCAGTCACGTCATGGCGATTGCCGAGGAGGCGCTCGCAGCGCTCCGGGCTCCGGTGCACATCGCTGGCAACGAGATCAGCGTTTCCGCGAGCATCGGGGTGGTCGAGCGGGAGGTCCGGGACGCCACCGCAGCGGAGCTGATGAAAGCAGCTGATACCACGCTCTACTGGGCGAAGGCTGACGGACGCGACAGGGTCGCGCTCTTCGATTCGAAACGGCACGCCCTCGACGTCATCAGGTACGAGCTGGCCTCAGCCCTGCCCAGCGCCCTTGACCGCGAGGAGTTCTTCATCGAATACCAGCCCCTGGTCCGGCTGGACGACGAGGCGGTCATCGGGGTCGAGGCGCTGGTCCGGTGGAACCATCCCAAGCTCGGCGTGCTTGGCCCGGATCAGTTCATCCCGCTGGCTGAGGAGACGGGGCTGATCGTCCCGCTCGGGCGATGGGTGCTGCGCCAGGCCTGTCGGCAGGCCGCGGCCTGGCTCGATCAGTGCCCGAACAGCGACAGCGTAATCAGCGTCAATCTGTCGGTCCGCCAGATCCGGGACCACCGGATCGTCGACGACGTGTCCGCCGCGCTGACCGACACTGGTCTCGATCCGAAGACCCTTCAGCTGGAGTTGACCGAAAGCGCGGTCATGGGGACACCTGAGCCGCTGGAGACCCTGCAGGAGCTCGCGGAGTTGGGCGTCAGCATCGCCATCGACGATTTCGGCACCGGCTACTCAAACTTCGTCTATCTGCGCAGCCTGCCCGTGCACAGCCTGAAACTCGCCGGATCGTTCGTCGCCGGGCTTCGCCCGAGAGAGCGACCAGATCCGGTCGACGAGCAGATCATCGCAGCGGTCATCAACCTGGCCCACGCATTGCGGCTGACCGTAACGGCTGAGGGAGTCGAGACAGAACAGCAGGCCACGAGGCTGGCTGCGCTCGGGTGCGATACCGGTCAGGGGTGGTACTACGCCGTTCCGGGCCCGCCAGCCCCGGGCAGTCCCTGGTAGGTCGGCGTGTCAACGGGTTCCCGCCGCAACGTTCGATCCCGCACACTGTCGGCGTGATGACCCGACACATCGCTGCGATCGACCAGGGGACAACCTCGTCGCGCTGCATTGTTTTCGACCACGACGGGACGATCGTCTCGGTCGACAAGCGCGAGCATCGACAGTGGTTCCCGAAGCCTGGCTGGGTCGAACACGATCCCATGGA
>JAFGOK010000212.1 GCA_016926535.1 Micromonosporaceae bacterium
ACCCCGGAGGACCTGGATCGGATCATTGCCCGATCGCATGCCGACGGGCTGCTCGACGACGATACCTACCGGCTGCTGGACCGGGGACTGGCATTCCGGTCGCTGACCGCAGCGGAAGTGATGATGCCCCGGGTTGACGTCGTCACGCTCCGCGCCGACGATCGGGCGACCCGGGTGGTTGATGCGATGGACACCGGCCACACCCGCTTCCCCGTCATCGGCGAATCCGTCGATGACATCATCGGGGTCATCAGTGTCGGGGACGTGGCCGACCTGGATCCGGCCGCTCGTCCGACAACCCCAATCCGGGCGAGGTGTGCCCGACCGGTCCTGGTCGCCGCGACGACCCCGGTACCCAAGGTACTGGAACGGCTACGGTGCGAGCGGCAGCAGCTGGCCTGCGTCATCGACGAATACGGCGGCCTCGCCGGGGTGATCACCCTGGAGGACATCGCGGAGGAACTGGTCGGCGACATTCGCGACGAGGACGACCTGCCAGGGCCCGCCCTGATCAGCCTGGGAGAGGGCTGGTGGCGGGTGCCGGGTCGATGGCGGCCCGATGAGATCGCCGAGGCCACCGGCATCGCCCTGCCGGAAGATCCCACGTATGACACGCTCTCCGGCCTCGTCCTGGCTCGACTGGGGCGGATCCCGATCGTGGGAGACCAGGTCACCATCGACCTGCCTCCGGTCCTGGGCGAGGGTGATGAAACCGCCCGGGGGGAGCGGGTGACGTTGGAGGTGGCCACGGTGACTCGGCACGTTCCGGGCAGCGTCCTGGTGCACCGGGTCGGGCCCGCCCCCATCCCCGCGGACCAGCCAACCCCAGCCCCTGCGGACCAGCCGACCCCCGCCCCCGCGGACGAGGCCCAGCCCGCCGGCAGTCCCGTCGTGGAGGTGAGCCAATGAACAGCATGTGGACCCTGGTCGGGTCGGTGGGGCTGCTGGCGGCCAACGCCTTCTTTGTCGCCGCGGAGTTCGCCCTGGTTGCCGCGAAACAGCATCGTCTGGAACAGCAGGCCGCCGACGGCAGCAGGGCAGCGCGGGCCGCCCTGGCCGGCACCCGCCATCTCTCGCTCATGCTCGCGGGCGCCCAGTTGGGCATCACCCTGTGTACCCTCGGGCTCGGAGCACTGGCCAAACCGGCGGTCAAGGACCTGCTGGCCCCAGCTCTCAGCCTGCTTGGGTTGCCGGAGTCCGTCGCGACCGGCATCGCGTTCGCCTCGGCTGTGGCAGTGGTCGGATTCCTGCACGTGGTGGTTGGGGAGATGGCCCCGAAGTCCTGGGCGATCAGCCACCCGGAGCGCTCCGCCCTGCTGCTTGCCCGCCCGTTCTGGTGGTTCACCGGGCTGGCCCGCCCGGCGCTGGCGGCCCTCAACGGCTTGGCCAATGCCTGCCTGCGACTGGTGAAGGTCCACCCGCAGGATGAGCTCGCTTACGCTCACGGCCCCAGTGAGCTGCGGATACTCATCGAGTCCTCCCGGGAACATGGCACCCTGGCCGCCCCAGATCATCAGTTGCTGGCGGCGATGCTGGCCATCGGCAGCACCACCGTCAAGCAGGTCATGGTGCCCGCCGACCGGATCGTCACCATCGCGGCGGACGCCGAGGCCCGGCTGGTGGAGCGGATCAGCCGATCCACCGGTCGCTCCCGCCTGGTCGTGGTCGACCCGGCCAGCGCGGCGATGGTGGGGGTGGTGCACATCCGCGACGCGACCCGGGTGACCACCGAGGGAGTCCCCTCGACTGCCGCCGATCTGATGGACCCCGCGTTCACCGTGCCCGCCACCACACCGGTCGCGACGGCGGTGCGGCTGATGCGCCAGCACCGGGCGCAGGTGGCCCTGGTCACCGGAGTCACTGGGGCAGAAGGGGCCACAGGGGTCACTGGCGCTTCCGAGACTCCCGGTGCTCCAATCGGGCTGGTGGCCATGGAGGACTTGCTGGAGGAACTCATCGGCGAGTTCGATGACGAGACCGACCCCGTCCCTACGGCGGCCCGTAGAGCCGGTCGGGTCTGCTGACCTGCCGGGTCCGCTATCACACAGGAAGGACACCACACGGTGGTATTCAAGAAGATGCTCCGCGCATTTGGCGTGGGGGGCCCGTCTGTCGACACCGTCCTGGCCACCTCGACTGTCCTACCCGGCCAGCCGGTGTCCGGGCAGGTCCACGTGCGCGGTGGCGATCACGATGTGACCATCGAGCACATCGCCCTCAGCCTGGTCACCCGGGTCGAGGTCGAGGGAGGCGACAGCGAGTACAACACGACCATGGAGTTCCACCGCGTGGTGGTCTGCGGCGGCTTCCACCTGGCCGCAGCGGAAAACCGCAGCATCCCGTTCAGCTTCGAGATGCCCTGGGAGACCCCGGTCACCACAGTGTTCGGTCAGCACCTGCGCGGCATGACCATGGGGGTCCGCACCGAGCTGGCCGTTGCGAAGGCCGTCGACAAGGGTGACCTCGATCCCCTTGCAGTGGGACCGCTGCCAGCGCAGGCCGTGATCCTCGATGCGATGGCCCGGCTCGGTTTCCGGTTCAAGTCTGCCGACCTGGAACGCGGCCACCTCCGGGGGGTGCGACAGACGTTGCCGTTCTACCAGGAGATCGAGTTCTACGCTGCCCCGCAGTACGCGCATACCCTCAGCGAGGTGGAACTGACCTTCGTGGCAAACCCGCACAGCGTCGACGTGATCCTGGAGGTCGACAAGCGCGGCGGGATCTTCGGCGGCGGCCACGACGTGTACCACCACTTCCAGGTCCCAACCTTCGGCGCGGAACACACCGACTGGGCCGCTGGGATTGACGGCTGGCTACGCCAGGCCGTGCTCTCGCGCGCCGGCCAGTATGGATACTCCGGCGCACACGGGCACCACGGCCATCCCGGGCACGGCCATCGCCGGTCCGGTGGATTCGGGGCCGTGGCAGCTGGCGCCGGGGCTGGTCTGATGGGCGGTTTCCTGGCAGCCGAGGCCATGGACGAGATCGGTGAGGTCGCAGAAGGCTTCGGCGGTGAATAGCCCAGTCGTCGAGGCCCTGAGCCGATCTCCTCGCCGACGGCTATGGCGATCTGGAACGTCTGGCAGCCATCGCGGTCGACGCGATGACGGCTGGCAAGCTGACCGAGGCGGCACTGGGCGATGACGGCCTTCGGCGAGCGGTTGATGCCGAGAGTGACAGCAGAGCGGCATGCTGCCGGCAGGGCGCCGAGATCATCTGCCGAATTAGGGATGTTCGGCCAGTGGTCAAGCTCGATTTCGGGAGTTGGCCTGCGATGATCTCCGCCGGCGTACTATGCGGACCTGTCGCCTGCGGTCAGCGCTCAGGATCACTGGGACGGGATCTGGCATGCCTCGCCCGATCCGCCCGCTGGTGTCCAGTCGTTGCACCGCACCGGTGGCCAGGGCGTAATAGCCGACAACGCGGTCTCCGCGGCAGGTCAGGTCGCCATACCCAGCAAGGACCTTCCACCGCACCACCGCAACCCCTTCGACCGGATGCTCGTTGCACCGGCGGTCGTCGAGGGCTTGACCCTGGCCTCCCGCGACGCGTCGATCGCGTTCTACGACGTCAACGTCCTCAAAATATGACAAGTCAGTTTCGCTCGGGACGAACCAACAGTTCCACGTTGCCATCACCCCCGGTGAAGTCGAACTCGCCGCCGCCTGACCGCGGCGACAGGGCAGCTGACTGGGGAAAGGAAGTCAATCCGGCACTGGTACGCCAGCCAGGTAAAACCAGCGGCCGCCCTCCCGGACGAAGCTGCTGCGCTCACGCAACGCCTTCAGCCGCCCTCGATGACGGCAGGACACCCGGAACTCCACCGTCCCCGCGGTGTCGAACACCCCTCCTGCGCTGGTGGCAAGCACTTCCAGGCGGACCCAGTGCTGGCTCGGGTCCAGCGCGAGTACCTTTGGCCGGGTCGTCGGATGCCACGTGCGCAGCAGGTAGGAGGTATCCCCTCGGACATACGCGCTGAAGCGCGATCGCATCAGTACCTCGGCGCTCGCTGCCGCCGCCTGGTCGCTGTGCAGTAGCCCGCAACAGGCCGGGTACGGATGCCCCGACCCGCACGGGCAGCCGCTGGCGTGGACCTCAGTCGATGGTTCACGATGGCTGTTCATCTCGCCATTGTGGCTGCTGCGATCCGGGCTGGGGATACCCGGGCTGGGGATACCCGGGCTGGGGATACCTGACCGCTTGGGAGTTGCGGCGAGCCGATGACCTGCGGACGACGCCAACGATGAGGATCACCAGACCAGCCACAAACCCGAAGGCCAATCCGATCCCGCCCACGACAGCAACAACAATCGATCCGGCGAATCCCTTGATATCGGCTTCCTCGCCCACGGCGAACCGATCGATCTCCCCGGTGCCAGTGCAGTCGAACTCGTAGGTTCCTGCGACGGAGACGGTGAACGTCGCGAGCAGGTGCCACTGGCGCGAACCCCGGGTGAACTCCATCGAAGTATTCGGCGTATCGGTTGTGACCGTGCCGCCCGCCGGGGGCTCGATCATGCAGTGCCCGCCGCTGCTCGTCGCCCCGGCACCTCCGCCGTACAGTGCCCAGGTCCCTGCCTGATCGATGGTCACGCTCTGCTGGGTACCTGCGTCGATCTCCGCCGTGAAATCCGGAAGCTGGTCGCCGATAGCGGAGACGGATCCGATGACAAGAAGGATGCCGCCGACCACAGTGGCGACCATCATCCCAGCCCCGACAAGGATGCCGATCCTCCCGGGCCTGGCGTTCGAACTGATCACAGCCATATCCGGCAAGATAGCCCCGATAGTCAACTGCCGCAGGCAGTCCTGGATGCCCGCCCAGACCAGCGTCAGACCCCCACCAATGCCGAACGCATCCGCCACGCCGCCTCCAGGACGGCGGCACCCGCCGACTGCACGTGCTCGACGGCGACCAGTCGGTGGATCTCCTCGGCGCAGAACAGGGTCCCGAACGTGCCGTCCGACCCTCGGACGACCGTGTGCCCCTCATCGTTGTCCTCGACCAGGTCAGCGAAGAGTTCATCGAAGGCCGCCGCCTCGAAGACCGTCACGGCGAGCAGATCGGTAGCAAGGGTCAGCGGATCGACGCCAATACCGCAGCAGTACGGCCGGCAACTGCCCTCGGCCCGCAGCCGTTCCAGCGTGGTGAAGAAGGCCCAGGCCTGGTAGTTGACGTCGCGGTGCTCCGCGTTGCCCAGCAACTCCTCGCTATACTCCCGGGCCATCCCCCGCCACAGGTCGAAGTCGCCGGTGCCGTCGCCCCTCGTGGTCCCGGCCGGTTGGAACATACCGACCGGCACGACGGTATACATGTCCCCATTGGTTGCGACCAGCGCCGGATCGCGCCAGTGGGTCAGGAACCTCGCCTCGTGCCGGCGGGAGTCGTAGCGGATGGTCAGCGTGGTGATCGCGACCGGCATGGACCGGCGGCCAGGATCCGTCGGATCGCCGACCATGCACCGGATCGGCAGGTCCGCCAGGGCCGGCTGCCGGCCTCCCATCATCTGGGCTGCCAGCTCGTGGGCGACCGCCTCCCCGACGTCGGCGTTGTCGAAGTACCTTCCCATCGTGAACGCCATCTGGCCTGCGGGCGGCAGATCGCCCGCG
>JAFGOK010000213.1 GCA_016926535.1 Micromonosporaceae bacterium
GTCCCGGTGAGCGGGAGGATGAGGCCGACCTTGATGGTGGAGGAGCCACTGCCTTCCGTACCGGCGGAGCAGGCAGCGGTTGAACCAACCAGGACCATCGCCAGGAGCCCGGCGACGGCGATGCTCAGCTGTCCAACGCGGGAGATGGGGATCATAGCGACTCCAAAGGGGATGATTCCATGTGGATATGGAAGGGCACGGAGCGTTGGCCGGGACGGTTGTGGCGGTCGCGGAATCGGAGGAATCGGCGGGGCAGTCAGTGGGCCCGGCTGGCAGCTGGCACAGGTTCCGGGGGGACGTGGGCATGGTTCGGCGGCGAGAACAGCCCTCGCGCGGCCGGGGTCAGCGCGTCCCCGATCCGGTTCGCCAGCTCGGTCATCTCGTAGGAGACCTTGCCGACGTCGCAGTTCGGGGCAGCGAGGACCAGCAGCGACGCCCCGTCGCTGAAGGCCATGGAAAACATGAATCCTCCTTCCAACTGGGTCACGTTCGAGATGACGGTCCCGGCCTCAAAGAAGCCAGCGGCACCGCGGAGCAGGCTGACCAGCCCACTGCCAGTCGCTGCGAGCTGATCTCCCCGATCGAGCGGCAGCGATCGGGTCGACGCGACGAGCAGCCCGTCACAGGAGATGGCGATCGCGTGACTGACGTCCGGGGTTCGTTCGGCGAAGCTGTCCAACAGCCAACCCAGGCTGCGTGGCTCGGTCACGATCTGCTCCCTTTTCTGATCGCCGGCATCGCGGTGGCCGGTTTCAACTGACGCCCGGCGACACCCCGGGCGTATGCGGACAGTGCTGCGGCAACGACGGTCGGATCCCGATGGTTGGCGCGGCTCTGGTGTTCAGCCGGATCCGGAGCCTGCGGGACCAGGTGCTGCTGGGGAACCCGCTGGGGCAGCCCCGCTGTCGTCGTACTTGCCGCGGATGGGGTGCCCAGGGCAGTCGCTGCGCGCCAGGCTTCGTCCGACCTGGTCTGCCACGATTCGCACGCCCGCTGCCGGGGCTGGATGATCTGGGCTGGTTGCCGGGGAATCCTTGGCCAGCCGTTGCCTGCCGCCGGCTCGCAGCCCGGCCGTGCTGGCTCCACCGACCCGATCGACTCGGCGGGCGACCCGATCGACCCGGCTGGCCCCACTCCGGCTGCTGGTGGGCCATTGAGACTCGCCGGGGCGGAGCGGGGCGCGGGCGGTCTGCCGGCGCCCGGCACCCGGGCAACCCCTGTTCCCGGCGGCGAGGCCACGCCGGTGGAGGGCTGCTGGTACTGCTGGTCAACCCGCTGGGACCGGTCCGGGTGGAACCAGTTGTTGACTTGCTGGAAGATCGGCAGCTCGGCGGTGATGTCGTCGTCAATGAGGGAGTCGGTGTGGCCACCCCCGCCAGCCTGGGGGTGGTTGCAGGCCCGACCGTCAGGCAGGGCGTCGAGGGCGAGAGCCGGTGGCCACGTCGGCGGGGGCCCGGCTGGGAGAGCGCTGATCGGCGCTGGCGGGGTGCCACGACCGGGGCGGTCGGGTTGCTCGACGCAGTCGGTGGTGCGGAAGACCTGGGAGGGCAGCACGATCTCCGCTATCGTTCCCAGCCGTGGGCCGGGGCGCAGCTCGACCCGCGCGCCGAACCTGGCGGCGAGATGCCCGACCACGACGAGCCCCATCGATCGGATCGCGGCGACGTCGACCGTGGGAGGTCGCAGGAGCAACTCATTGAGTTTGGCCCGGCGTTGCGGCGGAAGGCCGACTCCTTCATCTCCGATTTGCACAATCACCCGGTCGCCGAGCGCTCGTGCGGTCACCCAGGCTTCGCTCTCCGGGGGGGAGTAGGTTGTCGCGTTGTCCATCAGCTCGGCAAACAGGTGGACGATGTCGTCAACAGCCTCGGCGATCACCGAAACCCCCGGATCGATGATGCCGAATCTGATTCGGGTGTAGTGCTGGATCTGGGACAGCGCCGCCTGAAGGATCTTGTTCAGGGGAACGTCCTCGTGACGAACGCGCCCAACGCCGACCCCCCCGAGCACGAGCAGGCTCGCATTGGCCCGCGACATGCGGGTCGCGAGGTTGTCGAGCTCGTACAACTGCCGCAGCCGATCCGGGTCAGTCTCGTCCCGCTCGACCACATCGACTTGGGCGAGGACCGAGTCGACCAGCCGTTGGCCTCTCCGGCTGAGGTGGACGAAGATATCCGCCGTGTTCGCCCGCATGATCGCCTGCTCGGCCGCGGTCCGGACGGCGGCCTGGTGGACCTCGGTGAACGCCTGGACCACCTCACTGATCTCGTCTGTCCCGGACCGGTCGAGCGCGAAGGCCGACCGGACGGTCGAGGCAGACCGCCGGGCGACCTCGTCCGGCTGGATCGTGGCCGTCCTCGCCGTCCTGAGTTCTCCGACCACCGCCGGGAGACGGTCGAAGGCAACGGTGTTCGCGGCCTCCCGGAGCCGGTGGAGCTGGCGGGTGATCTGGCGGGCAACAGCTGTCGTCACGAGAATGGTCAGAAGGACCACCAGGGTCATGACTCCACCGTTGAGGCTGGCCTGCCGCACCGCAGTGGTCCGAGCGCTGGCGACCTTCGCGACGAGGATGGCGTCGACCCGGACCTGGACCTCGACCAGGACGCCGAACCAGCGCTCCGTCGAGTCCTGCCAGCGGGTGGCGTCGAGGCCAATCCGGCTGCCTGGGGCTGTCCGGGCTGCGCGGTCCTGCAACAACTGGGCCTCCATCGCTGCCTCGCCACTGCTGGCCTGGTCCCACCAGGTCCGCCACGTTGGCTGAGCCAGGCTGAGGAACTCCAGGCTCGATTCGGAGAACCCAGTCCGGGTCGTCGTGACGGTCTGCTGCATCGCCTTGGTCAGGTGCCCGCCGGCCAGTGCTCTGAGGACGGCGATCTGCTGCTGGCTGGCGTACTCGATGGCATTCGACAGTGCCGCCGCCGCCCGGATGTCGTCGGCGAGGTCAGCCGACAGCCCTGCCTGAGCGACCGCCGTCCGGTACCCGAGCAGGTCCGCGATGAGGATCCGGTAGCTGAACGCAGCAGCGGAAGCGGACCCCTGGCCGGCGGATTTCACCTGCTGTCGAAGGGCTGAGAGGCCGCTGAGTCCCTCGTCGATCCGTCGGAGGGGGGACGTGACCCTCTTCGGGACGGTTCCAAGCCCGCGTCGCAGGTCGGAGTAGACCTGGACCATCGTGTCCGTCTGGGTGGTCTGACGGACGAAGGCGTCGAGGTGGGTGACGGGGCTGACCGTCAGAACCGCCATCGCATTTCCCCGCTCCCGCTGGAGCTGGTATGCGAGCTTGCCTGCCTCGGAGCCGAGAGCTGTCAGCTGCTGCAGGGTGGCTGCCTGCCGTGCCTGGGTCACGTTGGCGGCCAGAGCCAGCCCGGCAAAGCCGAAAACAGCAATGAGCGGCGCGGCGACGATCAGGCGTAGCCGGGAGGTGATTCTCCAGCCTTTGAGCCATCGCTGCGGTGATCGTGCCACATGTGTCTGTCGGCTACCCGCCAACGTCGTCTCCCTGATGTCCGGCGCCGTAGAGCTGCACGTTGCATGACAGACAGCGATGTATGTCGCACAGAATGTGCGATTCAGGTTGGCGATGTGGTCCGTTCGATGGCAAGCGGTCTTCTGGTCGCCAGCGGCATTGCCGCGATGACCAGCGACTGGACGAGCAGCGGGTCGGCCAGACGGTAGCCGACCAGCCGTGGATGCAGGCGCCAGCGCACCCTGCCCTGGGGATAGCGGGTCGGGGGGGCAGGTACCCACGATCCTCGTCCATGCAGGATGACATCTGCCCGTCCGGCGAGCCGGTCCGCCAGGGGACAGCCCGGTCGGACCAGGAACATCCATCGATGGTTCGGCGTCACGGCGACGGGTCCTCCGATGGCACCCCGCGGGAGGCGCTCCAGCACCGGTCGACCCAGCGCCGCCGGGACCTCCAGCACGTCGAACATGCGGCCAGTGGCCAGCAGCACGGTGTACGGGGCATCTCGCCACCACGCGGCGACGGTCCCGGGGTCATGGGCGGCATTGACCTCCCAGCTGTCGATGGCGGGATGGCAGTCGACCGTCGGGCATCCCAGTTGCCCGCACTCAAACCGCTGGCCGGTGAAGGAGGCGCCAGGTACGACGTCCCAGCCGTGGCTGGCATAGCGTGCCGCGGAGCGGGCGAGAACCGTATGGCTGGCCCGGCACCACAGCCCCCGGCCGAGCCGCCTCCATGGTGTGTGGAACCGATCAGGCGACACCGCGCCCTCCCCGAGTCGTGTGCATCGAGCCACACCGCGTAACCGCCGTGCCGCAGACTCGTTTGCATGTACAGATAGCTCGCGGCAACTTGCATCGAAAACTACGGGTGCTGGCCCGCAGGCCAGCGCACAGGTTGTGCGAGATCAATGGATATGCCGAAGGGCATCCGCCAGGGAACGACCGGCGGACTATCGCGTGCCAGGACCTGGCGGTCGGACTCGAACGGGTGGCCACGCCGCCGGTGCTGCCAGGCAGGCCGGGGAGGGAGGAGGGGCGACACCATGGATGAGCTGCCCATCGGCCGTCGGGTCGCCTACTGGCGAAACCGTCGCAAGATGTCACAGCAGGTCTTCGCCGACCGCCTCGGCAAGTCCAAGAGCTGGGTGGACAAGGTCGAGCGCGGCGTTCGTCGTCTCGACAAGTTTTCTGTCGTCTACGACATCGCTGACGTGCTCCAGCTGGACGTCCAGTTGCTGCTCGGCCGTGATCCGGACCGCAGGTCGGACCACGCGACCGCCAGCGACCAGATCCAGGTCGAAGAGATCCGCTCAGCCCTGGAGCGATACGACCAGATCAGCGTGTTCACCGTCCCACCGGCACCGCCGCACCTGGGTGAACTCCGCAAGGCCGTCAACCACGCGTGGTTGAGCTACCAGCATGCCAAGTACGGGGTGCTGGCCCGGGTCCTGCCGAAACTGCTGCGGGACGCGCAGGCCGGGGACTCCGCGTACCGCCAGGAGCACGAGAGCGGCGAGGCGGCGCACCTGCTGGCGCAGGTCTACCAGATCACCTCCTCGGCTCTCCGCAAACTGGGCGAGCACGACCTGTCCTGGCTGGCCGCGGACCGCTCGGTCGCCGTGGCCCATCGGGCCGGTGACGAGTTGCTGGCGGGGATCGCCTCCTACCGGGTCGGGCTCGCGTTGCTCGCCCTCGGCCGGGGGCGTCCCGCTCTGGAAGTGAACGTCAACGTGGCCAACCGCCTCGCGCCGGGAACGCAGGGCAACCCGCCGACCCCGGAACGCTGGTCCGTCTATGGGATGCTGCTCCTCCAGGGGGCGATGGCGGCCGCCCGGATCGGCGATGCTGCCACCGTCCGCGACCTGCTCGGGGGAGCGGAGGAGGCGGCACGAGCGCTCGGGGGCGACTGCAACCACTACTGGACCTCGTTTGGGCCGACCAACGTTCGCCTGCACCGGGCTGCCGCAATGGTCGAGCTGGGGGAGGGCCGGGCGGCGATCGACACCCACGAGAACATCGATCGAGCGGGGTTCGGCGCTCTGCTTCCGGAACGGCGGGCACACCACTTCCTCGATATCGCCAGAGGATATGCCCAGATTGGTGACGTCGGCATGGCCAGCGAGATGCTGCTCGCCGGGGACCGCCTCGCGCCCTCGGAGATCCGGTGCCGCCCGATCGCCAGGGAGGTGCTGGGCGATGTCCTGCGCCGGGTGCGGGGCGCCCCCAGTACTCCGGTTGTCGAACTCGCGGAGCTCATGGGCGTCGGCGTGTAGTTCTGGTGCTTCATGGAGTAGCCTCGCGGCGTGACCGCTCCAGATCCACCGACCGTCGCAGCCCTGGTCGCTCTCCTGGAACGCTGGTTCGCGCCGGCCTGGGCCGAGCCGTGGGATCGGGTGGGGTTGGTCGTTGGGGATCCCGCGGCTCCCGTGACCAGAGTGCTGCTCGCCGTCGACTGCGTTCCAGAGACTGTCGCGGAGGCCATCGATGTCGGGGCACAACTGATGATCTGCCACCACCCGCTGCTGCTGCGTGGGGTGAGTTCCGTTGCCGCGACGACCTATAAGGGACGTATCGTCCACCAGCTGATCAGGGAATCAGTGGCGCTGTTTGCGGCGCATACCAATGCGGATGCTGCCTGCCCCGGCGTCTCCGACGCGCTGGCCGGCCTGCTCGGCCTGCTCGACCTCCGACCGCTGCGACCGCTGGCCGGGGACCGGACGCGGGGGGCCGGCAGGATCGGGAGGTTGCCAGAGCAGATGTCCCTGACCGAGTTCTCCCACCAGGTCGCCAGGGTGCTGCCGGCGACGTCCTGGGGGGTCCGTGTTTCCGGCGACCCGGACCGGCTGGTGACGACTGTCGCGGTCTGTGGCGGCGCGGGGGATTCCTACCTCGCGGATGCGCTGGAAGC
Organism: Micromonosporaceae bacterium; assembly: GCA_016926535.1. GTDB lineage: Bacteria > Actinomycetota > Actinomycetes > Mycobacteriales > Micromonosporaceae > JABDRL01. The sequence continues at coordinate 6,377 of JAFGOK010000213.1, forward strand.
GGGAGTCGACGCGTATCTGACCGCCGATCTGCGCCATCATCCGGCCAGCGAGTTCATCTGTGAGGGCGGGCCCGCCCTGCTCGATGCGGCCCACTGGGCGACAGAACGACCATGGTTCGATCCGCTCGCCGCTTCGCTGCGTGAGGCAGCCGGCGTTGAGACGATCATTTCCGACCTCGATACAGACCCATGGACGGCGCGCATCCCCTCTGGCGGTGCCGGTCCAGCGAAGGAGTCCTGCCCGTGAAGGCCGATCCCCAAGCCCAGCGCCGCCTGCTCGACCTCCAGTCCGTCGACACCGCTCTCGCCCAACTGGCCCATCGTCGGCGGACCCTGCCGGAACACGCCGAGGTCGACCGCCTCGCCGCGCGGGCGGCAGCCCTGGAGGACCAGCGGGCGACAGCTCAGGTTGCCGTTAACGATCTTGACCGGGACATCAACCGGCTGGAGCGGGACATCGAGCAGGTTCGGCAACGCAAGCAGCGCGATCAGCAGCGCCTCGATGCCGGTACTGGCTCGGCGAAGGAGCTTGAGGCGTTCATGAACGAGATTGAGACTCTCAACCGGAGACAGGGCGAGTTGGAGGATGCAGAACTCGAACTGATGGAGCAGCGAGAGCGGGCGCAGGAGCGACTTGACGCGGTCGAGCGCGAGTTCGCCGAGGTCACCAGCAACCGCGAGACCGTCGAGCGGCGCCGTGACTCGACGCTGGGCGAGATTGCCAGGGACCAGGAGTTCAAGACCTCCGGGCGCAGAACCCTCGTCGCGGACCTTCCGCCGGACCTCGTCGCGCTCTACGAGCGGGTCCGGGAGCAGACCGGCGGGTTCGGCGCCGCGGCCCTGCGCGGCAATCGCTGCGAGGGATGCCGGCTTGAACTGTCCGGCAGCGAGCTGACCGTGTTGCGCTCTGCGGCAGCGGACGAGGTGGTTCGGCATGACGAGTGCCGCAGGATTCTGGTCCGCGTGACCGATTGACCGGGTCGGCCGACCGGCCAGCCGTACCGGACATCGGCCGGGCGGCGGCACCGGACATCGGCCGGGCGGCGACCTGGCATCCGCCTGCGGCGACCGCCGGGCTGCGGCTGCTCCTCGTGCGGCACGGTGCGACCGCTGCGACCGCTGAGCGCAGGTATTCCGGCAGGGGCGATGTGCCCCTGTCAGTGCAGGGGATGATGCAGGCGAAGGCTGCCGGGGGAAGGGTCGCCGCACTGGTGGACCAGCCACTGGCTGCCATCATCAGCTCCCCGCTGCGCCGGTGCCTCCAGACCGCGGAGGCGATTGTCTCGCCCCTGCCTGTACTGACGGACCCGGATCTGGTCGAGTGCGATTTCGGCGCGTGGGAGGGGCTGACCTTCGCCGAGGTCGCGCTGCGGTACCCGGAGCAACTGGGGGCGTGGATGGGCTCGACAGCCATCGCGCCTCCGGGCGGGGAATCGTTCCAGGACGTTGGCCGCAGAGCGGAGCGATGGCTGTGCGGGCTTCGGCAGGCGTACCCGACCGGCCTGGTCGTCGCGGTGACCCACGTCTCGCCGATCAAGCTGATCCTTCGGGAAGCGCTGGCCGCCGGAGATGCCTTCCTGCACCGCTGCTACCTGTCTCCCGCCGGGATTTCGACGATCGATTTCTATCCCGATGGAGGGATCGCCGTGAGGGCGGTCAACGAGACGGCGCATCTCGATGGTGCTGCGGGCCCGACCTCCGGTCCATCAACCGCGGCCGGTAGCGCTAGCTGAACGCCTTCCAGAGCAGGAAGCCGCCGACCGTCATCGCGAACGTCACGATGAGGGCACGGAGGGCACCGGCAGGCATGCGCCGGGCGACCCTGGCGCCGCCGTAGCCGCCGATCACGGTCGTCGAGGCGACGATCGCGGCATCGACCCAGTGCACCGGGCCGAACACGCCGAAGATGAGAACGGTAATGAAGCCACACGTCGCCGCGACGATGTTCTTGAGAGCGCTGATCCGGATGATCGTCTCGTCGAGGACGAGGGCGAGACCGGAGACCATGAGGATTCCCATCGCCGCACCGAAGTAGCCACCGTAGATCGTGATGAGGGCGACGATGCCGTGCACCGTCAGCAGCGCGCGCAGCGGTGACAGGTGAGCAGGATGGCCGACCAGTCGCTGCAACCGTTCCCGGAATGCCAGCACGAGGCCGGCTCCGAGGACCAGGAACGGGACGATACGGTCGAAGGCCTCAGCGGGAGTTGCGAGCAGGAGAACGCATCCGACCACCGTGCCGGCAATGATCGTCGGCAGCAGGGTCAGCAGACGTCGTTGGCCGAACCGGCAGGCCAGTTCATGAAGATCTCCGCGGGTGGCAACACTCGCGGCGGCGAGGCTCGGGAAGACGCCGATCGAGTTGGTGACGTTCGCGGCGACCGGCGGCAGCCCAGCGGCCATGAGTGCCGGGAAAACGATCAGTGATCCGCCCCCGGCGATGCCATTGACCGTGCCGGCAGCGAGGCCGGCTGTGAGCAGCAGGGCGGTGTGTACAAGATCCATCGCCGGCAAGGCTAGCGCGCCGGGATTCGGCAGCCGCCTCGGATGCCGCTGCCTGGGACCGCGTACCATGAACGCCGCGATGGGTGAGTTGACTAGGCGGTCGCGTCGGCGCCACACGGCGCCGCCGAGGAACGTCCGGGCTCCACAGGGCAGGGTGGTTGTTAACGGCAACCCGGGGTGACCCGCGGGATCAGTGCCACAGAAAACAGACCGCCTGGTGGCTGGGCGACCGGCCTGACCAGGTAAGGGTGAAACGGTGGGGTAAGAGCCCACCAGCGCCCCGGGTGACCGGGGCGGCTCGGTAAACCCCACCCGGAGCAAGGCCAAGAGAGTCCCGGCCATCGGCCGGGGCTTGCGCGAGCGATTGAGGGCGGCCCGCCCGAGGCTCGCGGGTAGGCTGCTGGAGCCTGCCGGCAACGGTAGGCCGAGATGGATGGCCGCCACCTCGCGGCTGGTAACGGCCACGAGGTACAGAACCCGGCGTA
>JAFGOK010000214.1 GCA_016926535.1 Micromonosporaceae bacterium
CCCGCGGCGAGCGGCAATCCGAGGAGCAGCGGTCCCCAGACGCCTGCGGACTCTGACGGCAACCCTGCCAGTGCTGGCGCTGCGGGTACTGGACCGAGCACCACCTTGGCCGCCGTGACGCTCGTTCCCGATCCGATGGCGAATCCTGGGCCGATGAGGTAACTGGTGGCCCAGATGGCGAGCGTCGGGCCGTAGAGCAGGCACACCAGGGTCAGGCCAGCTTGACCGATCACGCCCGTCTGGTAGTCCTCCAGGATCTGGCTGGCATCCCCGCCGGCCAGCGCAAGCGCGGTGCCGGCCACGCCGGCCCCTGCGCCGAGGATGAGGAGTAGGGCGACCAGACCGGTGCGGATCCCGTCGACAACGACCGCTGGAAGCGTCCGGACGGCCCGCGCCAAGACCCGCGACTCGTTTGCCGCCCCGAAGAGCCCTGCGACCAGACCGAAGAGGCCGAGCGTCACGGCGGCCCGCAGGGGATCGACACTCATCCCGGGCAAGCGAGCCACGGCCGCGGTCGCGGCACCAACGATCCCATACGCGACGCCGACCCCGCATCCGGCGGCCAGGGTGCGCCGCACTGAACGGGCACGGCGGGCCCGCACAGCACGGGCCGTGTGTACTCCGGCCCGCATGACCCGCCAAGCCGCGAAGGCGGTCATGACGAGGGGAGTCAGTCCGATCGGGCCGAGACCGGTCCGGATCGGAACGCCGTGGGCGAGCAGCCAGCCGGCTAGTCCCAATCGGAAGACCTTCGCGACGGGATCCCCCGTGCTGTCCACCGCGTACGCGAACCCGACGACGATGATGGTCGGGATGAGTGAGACAAGGGCGGCCCACACGGTCGTCACCGCAGCGGCTAGGGCGAGTGGCGCCGTGGCCGGCCGGCTCCGCCCAGCCGGGGCAGGAGTCCTCTCAGACGGTGGATCCGATCCACGCGTCGCCTGCCGGGTCGCCATTTCGCTCACCGGTCGCTCATGACCTCGTGTGCGATCTGAGCGGTCATCCCCGGGACGAGGAGGCATGTCGCGCCGATCACCCCAACCTGCCCTTCGAGCCGACCGTGTGTCAGGTGCCGTTCCCCCGACCGCCGCTCAAGCGGGTCATCGGATGCGTCATCGATGGAGGTCGCGTGATGGGGGTGTCGGAAACGAGCGTTGTCATCAATCGTCACTTTGGCGTCAAGACACCACACCATTTTGTCGGGTGTCTCCGCAAGGGGATTGACCTCAACCAGCATCGAGCCTTCGGCGGTGAACGCCCGCGATCCGATGCCAACGCCCTTGGTATGGCTCGCGCCCCGGACGAACGCTCCGGTCTTCTGGTCGAGTGGGGATGAGGGGTCGTACTCCTGGGTGAGGTCGGGTGGTCCGTCCGGGGCGACCGGTGCCAGCCCTTGGTGCTCAAACAGGTCTACCACCACCTCTTGGTCTGGCTTGCGAGGTCGCATGAGTACAGCTGTGTCGCACGACACAGCGATGCTGCTCAGCGTGCTCCTGGGGTGTGGTTCGCGTGCGGTTGCCGCCCGACGGGCATGGCTTCTTACTGTCCGCAGCCTATCGAGCACGGGCGTGCACACCGTGACGCGGGTGTGGCGTGTCCCGCTTCGCAGCGACGTGGGTCAACCCCGCAGGTCACGTTCAGGGTGGGCGGAGCAGAAAGGAGCTGCGATTTCCGCGTAACCTGCCGCTCAGGCGGTCGTTGAACGGGACGTCGGCGAACGAATGTGGCGCCGACGCAGGAAACGGCCGATGCCCTGTCGGTCGAGGGGTGGCGGCGGGGCATCGTGCGATAGAGAGGCCGGGCGTGTGAGGGGTGCGTCCGGCCTCTCCCCTGTCCTTGTGGCCTTCGGGTTCCGCTGGCCTTCGGGGCGGTGGTTCCCGCAACGAGTAGCGTCTCATCCCGTGACGTGATCCGACCCAAAAAGGCGAAGTCGCAGCGTGTGATAGGTCGAGTTTTGCGATTGGCTTGTGAGATGGCCGGCGGATTGGCTAGCGTGTCCCGCAGTTGTCAGCTGCATCACTGGCCACACCCATCACCCAGCTGACGACGCCGGCTCGCGAACCGCGTCCCCCCCGCCAGCCGCGTGGTCGGCCACCTGATCGTCAACTTCGGAGGATCTGCGTGGACCACCCACCCACTCGTGGGCGTTATCGAGGCCGTCGCCGAGTTCCGACACCACCGTGCAGCCGGTATGCGGTTGTCCTGACCACGGCGCTGCTCGGGGCTGGGATGGTCGCGCTGGGGGCGCAAGCCGCTCTTCCAGACCATGCCGACCCGCTGGGTTCTGGGGACGCTGCGGCGAGTGCTGATCTGGTCAATCGGCTGCTCGCTGAGGATCGGGCAAGCCGGGACGACTCCCGTGATGGTGCTGTTGCCTCGGAGCAGAAAGCCCCTGACGTGTGGCTGCTTCCGGTGCAGACCTACCACGTCACCTCGCTCTACGGCACGCGGTGGGGCAGGCTTCATGCCGGGGTCGACCTGGCCGCGACTGAGGGAACACCGATGTATGCCGCCGCCGCTGGCCTTGTGACGTTGTGCCGGTGGAGCAGCGGATACGGGTACACCGTTCAGATCACCCACGGCGGGGGCATCACGACCATCTATGGCCACGCATCGAAGTTGCTGTGTGAGGAGGGGCAGCGGGTCCAGGCCGGTGACCTCATCGCCAAGGTCGGCAACACCGGGCACTCGTTCGGCTCGCACCTGCACTACGAGATCCGGCTCAATGGCAAGGCCATCGAGCCGACCGGGTTCATGAAGGCGCATGGGGTGGACATCATCAAGCATGCCCAGGCGGTGTACGGGGACATCATCAGCGACTGACCCCGCCCGCCCGGGGCAAGCGGAGCCAGGGCAAGCGGGGCCAGCCGCCGCGAGTTATGCGACCACTTGGCGCAGTTCTGCGAAGTGGCACGCCGCAGGGTGGGGGTCGGGTTCCCTCTGCTTGAGCTCCGGTTCCTGCTCGGCGCAGATCGCTTGCGCTTTCCAGCACCGGGTGCGGAATCGGCACCCGGAGGGGGGATTCGCTGGCGAGGGCACGTCGCCTTCGAGCCGGATGACGTCCCGGTGAGACCGGGCTGTCGGGTCCGGCACCGGCACCGCGCTCAGGAGCGCCTGCGTGTAGGGGTGCACTGGACGGCCGTAGATCTGCGCCTCGGAGCCGATCTCGACGATCTTGCCAAGGTACATCACCGCGACCCGATCCGAGATGTGGCGCACGACGGACAGGTCATGAGCGATGAAGATGTAGGAGAGGCCGAGCTCGTTCTGAAGCCGTTCCAGCAGGTTGATGACCTGGGCCTGGATCGAGACGTCCAGCGCGGAGACCGGTTCGTCGCAGACGATGATTTTCGGACGGAGGGCCAGCGCGCGAGCGATGCCGATGCGCTGCCGCTGCCCGCCGGAGAACTGGTGCGGGTAGCGGCTGATGTGCTCCGGGTTGAGCCCGACGTAGTCCAGCAACTCCTGGACCCGCCGGCGGCGGTCTCCTCTCGGGGCGACCTCCTTGTGGATCTCGAAGGGCTCCCCGACGATGTCGCCGACGGTCATCCTCGGGTTGAGGGAGGTGTAGGGGTCCTGCATCACCATCTGGACGTTGCGGCGGAGGCGTCGCAGCTC
>JAFGOK010000028.1 GCA_016926535.1 Micromonosporaceae bacterium
AAGCTCGCTGTCCTGAAAACCTGGAGCCAGGCAACGGCCAAGAGCGCGCGGACCTGGAACACCGCCCGCCAGGACCAGCAGCCGTGGACGCCGTACTCGTTCGACTGGTCGACCGACCACTGCTCAGCCAGCCCGGACCAGCCGCTCGGATTCGATTTCCGCCTGGCGTGTCACCGGCACGACTTCGGCTACCGCAACGCCAAGGACCTGAAGGTGTTCACGGCCAGCAAGGCCCGGCTCGACAAGGTGTTCTACTTCGATCTGTCCGCCATATGCGACCGGCAGTCGTCGATTGTCCAGCCCGCCTGCGATGCCCTTGCCCTGACGTACTACACGGCGGTCGACCAGTTCGGGGCGCTGTCCGTTGATCAGGCGAGCCTCGACGCGGCCACCACGATGAAGGCGGAGGCCGAAGCGGAAGCCGAAGCCGCGTCTCCCGGCGGCGCGTGACGCGTCAGCGGCATCACCCTCCCCGTCCAGGGCTCGACCAGCTACCGTTCTCGGCGTGACAAGCGGCTACAACGACGAATCAGCCAATGGTGTCTACTTCGACGCGGCAACCGCGACGCCCCTGCATCCGGTCGCGCGGCAGGCCCTGCTCGCAGCCCTCGATGACGGCTGGGCCGACCCTGACCGGCTGTACACGCAGTCTCGCCGCGCCCGCCAACTCCTGGAGGCCGCGACCGCCGCGACCGCAGAGGCCCTCGGGGTGCGCTACGACGAGATCGCCTTTTGTGCCAGCGGCACCGAGGCCGCTCAGCGAGCCGTCGCCGGGGGCCTGTGCCGGGAGGACCGGACGGCGACGACCCTGGTGCTGTCCGCCGTCGAGCATCCGTGCGTGCTGGACGCGGCAGCCCGGCACGAGGCCGGAGGGCACGGCACCTCTGTCGCGGTGCCGGTCGACCGGTTCGGGCGGGTCGATCTCGATGCCTTCGCCGCCGCAGTACACGCTCCCGGCGTCGCCCTCGCCGCGCTGATGAGTGCCAGCCACGAGGTCGGGACCATCCAGCCGGTCGAGGAGGCCGCCGAGTTGTGCGCGCAGGCCGGCGTCCCGCTCTACGTCGACGCAGCAGCCTCCATCGGCCGGGTGCCCGTGCCAGCGGGATGGTCGATCCTGACGGCGAGCGCCCGGAAGTGGGGCGGACCGCCCAGTGTCGGGCTCCTGGTCGTGCGGGGAGACACCCGGTTCGAGCCGGTGTGGTCTCATCCCGGCCCGGTCGGCCTCCCCCTCGTGGTCGCCGCAGCCGCCTCGCTCCGGGCCGTCCTCTCCGAGGCGGAGACGGAAGCGGAACGGCAGCGCGCGATGGTCGCCAGAATCCGGGAGACCATCGCGGCGAGCGTCCCAGACGTGCAGATTCTCGGAGATCCGAGCAATCGGCTCCCCCATATCGTGACCTTCTCCTGCCGGTACGTCGACGGCGAGGCCCTGCTGCGCGCCCTGGACCGGCGAGGATTCGCGGTCTCGGCCGGGTCCGCCTGCGCCGCGTCCCCGACCGCCCATCGGCTGGCGGGCTCGCCAGTCAAGCGAGCGGTGAAGGGCGGACCAGAGGGCGAGGCCGCCGGGCGACCGCTGCACGGATTGGAGGCCATGGGGGTGCTCGCTGACGGCACGCTGCGGGTATCACTCCACCGCGACGTCAGCGAATCGGAGATCGACCGGTTCCTCGGCCTGCTGCCGGAGGTGGTCGCGAACCTGCGGGCCGAGGCCGGGATCAGTTGCCTGTGAACGTGCCGGACAGGTGCGGCACGACCGCGTCGGCCGCGTCCTGACCATACGACTCCGCGAGCCGCTTGACGAAGTCCTCGCCGCGGACCGCATACTCCTGGGTCCCGACGGTCTCCAGAACGAGCGCCGCGACCAGCGAGCCGACCTGAGCGGAGCGTTCCAGCGGCAGTCCCCAGGACAGGGCCGCGAAAAAGCCTGCGCGGAAGCCGTCGCCGACTCCCGTCGGATCGACGATCTGCCTGACCTTCGCGACCGGAACCCGGATCTCGTCCAGCCCCCGGCCGAGGATCCGCACACCGCTCGCTCCGAGCGTGGTGACCCACACGCCGACCTGGTCGAGGATCTCGGCGTCCGACAGCCCGGTCTTCGTGCCCAGGAGTTGCTGCTCGTACTCGTTCGTCACCAGGTAGGCCGCGCCCTCGATCAGGGACCGCAACTCGTCTCCCGACATTCGCGCGATCTGCTGCGAGGGATCGGCAACGAACGGGATCCGTTCCTCCCTGCACTCCCGGGTATGGGCGATCATGGCTTGCGGATCGTTGGCGCTGACCAGGACGAGATCAACCCCGCCGTATCGCTGGGCGATCGACCGAATCTCGATCGCGCTGGCCTCCGCCATTGCCCCGGCGTAGAACGACGCGATCTGGCACAGGTCGGTATCAGTGGTGCAGACGAACCGGGCGGTGTGGGCGACCGCGCTGACATACACCGCATCGCAGTCGACGCCGCTGCCCTCCAGCCACGCCCGGTACTCGGCGAAGTCCGAGCCGACGGCTCCAGCGAGGATCGGACGCAGGCCGAACTGGGCGAGCCCGAACGCGATGTTCGGAGCGATCCCGCCCCGCCGGATGACCAGATCGTCAACCAGGAATGACAGGGAGACCTTGTCGAGTTGCTCCGGCAGCAGCGCCTCGGCGAATCGTCCTGGAAACCGCATCAGGTGATCGGTCGCGATGGAACCGGTCACCACTATCTTCATCAACCGGCCGGAAACGGAAGCACGGGAACTGATCGTCACGTGACACAGCGTACCGAGCACGGTCGTCGTGTCGAGACACCGCCCACTCAGCGGCAGGAGCCGCCACCGCAGGAACCGCCGAAGCCCTCACCATCACCGCACGAGCTACCACAGGAGCTGCGTGCGTTCGGATTGTCGATGGTGAACCCCTGGGCGTCGCCTCGTTCGGCGAAGTCGATGGTCGCCTCGGACAGGAACGGCCCGCTGACCGCGTCAACGACGACCTCGAACCCGTCGTAGCCGCTGACCAGGTCACCCTCGGCGGACTCGTCGTCGAAGAACAGCTGGTACCGCAGGCCGGAACACCCCCCGGGCTGGACTGCGACCCGCAGCCTGAGGCCGGCCGACTGCTCCTGCCCCTGCAGCAATTCCTTGACCTTCGCCGCCGCCAATTCGGAGAGCCGAAGGCCCGCCGGGTTGTCCGTCTCGATCGGCTCGGCGAACCGGGTTGTCGTCACGATCAGTGCTCCAATACTCAGAAGATCATCCCGGCCGGCAGGGCCGGGTCGCCGACCGGCGATGTTCATGGTGACACACCGTTCGGCGGACCAGCGCATGCGTGCGAGCATGAAGGGCGTGACCCTGGATGCAGCATCATCGACCGCGACAGCGCTGTTCCTGCTCGGCCAAGCGTCGGACCCGGCCCCGGAAGCTGGTGTCACCTGCCCCGGGGCGCTGCCAGCACCCAACGATCCTGGCCTGGTCGCACGGGCACAGCGGGCAAAGGCCGCTCTGGGCGACCGCGTCGTCGTTCTCGGCCACCACTACCAGCGAGACGACGTCATCGCGTTTGCCGACGTGACCGGCGACTCGTTCAAGCTGGCCCGCGATGCCGCCGCGAACCCGCGGGCCGAGTACGTGGTCTTCTGCGGGGTCCACTTCATGGCGGAAAGCGCTGACATCCTCACCGGCGATCACCAGCAGGTCGTGCTGCCCGACCTCGAGGCTGGCTGCTCCATGGCGGACCTGGCCTCCCTGGCGCAGGTCGAGCGCTGCTGGCAGCACCTGGAGGACCTCGGGGTCACCGGCGTCGTTCCGGTGACCTACATGAACTCGACCGCAGCGATCAAGGGCTTCGTCGGTGCACGTGGTGGCATCGTGTGTACCTCGTCCAACGCCGAGCGGGTGCTCCGGTGGGCGTTCGAGCGCGGGCAGCGGGTGCTGTTCCTGCCAGATGAGCATCTCGGCCGCAACACGGCGGTACTCGGTCTGGGGATGAGCCGCGCCGACTGCGTGGTCTACGACCCGAACCAGCCGGACGGTCTCACGCCCGCCCAGCTTCTGGAGGCGAAGATGATCCTCTGGCGCGGGCACTGCTCCGTGCACCAGCGCTTCTCGGCATCTGGGATCACCGAGGTGCGCCGGCTACTCCCCGGCATCCGGGTCATTGCCCATCCGGAGTGCCGGTACGAGGTTGTCGCCGAAGCGGACGAGGTCGGATCGACCGAAGCGATCATCAGGGCGGTCGAAGCTTCGCCCAGCGGGTCTGCCTGGGCGATCGCAACGGAGCTCAACCTGGTCAGCCGGTTGGCCCACCAGCATCCGGACAAGCAGATCGTCTTCGCGGACCGGACGGTCTGCTACTGCTCGACGATGAATCGTATCGACCTACCCCACCTGGTACTCGCGCTGGAAACACTGGCGGAAGGCCGCGCGGTCAATAGGATTACCGTGGATAGGACGACCGCAGCCAACGCGCGGCTCGCACTCGACCGGATGCTGATGCTTCCATAGCTATGGATGTCTCGGATCCAAGCCGGGTACCAGCTTCGTGCCATGATGCGGCGACGAACATGACGTGGCCGTCCCTGACGGGGCTACGCTCCCTGAAC
>JAFGOK010000215.1 GCA_016926535.1 Micromonosporaceae bacterium
GAAGGCAAACCCTCCGGGCTCGCCCTGCTCGATCAGGCGGTGGTCGACCGCCTCTGCCAGGATCTCCGGGACCCGATCCGGCGCCACCTGGCAGACCTCGGCGAGGAACGCGGCGTCGAAGCGGCTTCCGAGGACCGCCGCCGCCGTCAGCACGGTCATGCTCGGGCCGTCGAGTCGCTCGAGCCTGCGAATGATGAGGTCGATCGCGTTGTCCGGCGGGTTGAGGCGGTTGAGGCCGTCGAGGTCGAGCTCCCAGGTACCCCAGGAAGGGCGTAGCAGACCAGCGTCGATGACCAGTCTGAGGTACTCGATGAGGACGAACGGGTTGCCCCTGCACCGAGCCGTCAGGCGGGGGGCGGCCGGCTCGGCGTTGGGCAGGTACGCAGCGACGAGCTCGGTCGTCTCGGCCGTGGTGAGCGGCTCAAGGATGATCTCATCGTCGACTTGTTCTGGCACGGCAGCTTTCAGCGCCGCGAGGGGCTCTGGATCGTCGCGGACGGTGACGACCACGAGGAGCGGGCAGGTCGGCAGGGACTCCGCCAGTCGCTTGAGCATCGAGCGGGTCGCCTGATCGGTCCACTGGCCGTCATCCAGGTGCAGGAGCGCTCCGCCCTGGCTCCCAGCGAATGTCAGCAGCCACTGGGCCAGGACGGCTGCCGCCTGCTCGGGGGCCCGGCTCGGTGGGACATCGGCCTTAGCCGGGGGGACCATCGCCGCGAGGGGAGGCAGGCATGTTCGGATCGCTTCCCCGGGGCCAGCCAGCGTGGCGCGGAGCAGGTCGAGTGCCGCTGCCCGCTCCGGTTCCGGCAGCCGGTGGAGCGAGGCGAGATAGCCGCCGACCGCCGCGTGCATCGGGGCGAACGGTGCTGGATCATCCGGGCTGCTCTTGCCGGACAGGACCGGATGGTCGCTCGCGCGGACCTCGCTGGCGAGCTCGCACACGAGCCGGCTCTTGCCGACCCCGGCTGGACCCTGGATGAACACCAGAGCGCCTCGCCCCTGACATGCGCCGGACCAGTGGTGCTGGAGCCGTCGCAGCTGCGGCTGTCGCCCGGTGAACGGGACGGCGCCGGGGGTCCTCGTTGGCTGATCGTGGACCCCTGGAACAAACTCGGAGACCGAGGGCCCAGCCTCGATGGTGCGAAGATCGGACATCAGCCCGTCAGCGGTCTGGTACCGGTCGTCGGGGTCCTTTGCGAGGAGCTTGCCGATCACGAGCGCCAGGGGCGGGGAAACGTCCACGCGGATCGACCGAAGATCGGGCGGGGGGACACTCGCGTGCAACCGAATGAGCTCGCCGGCGTCTTCAGCGCAGAAAGGCGGAATACCGGCAAGACACTCGAACAGAACAACACCGAGGGAGTAGAGGTCAGAGCGCCCGTCGGTCGGGCGGTTGAGCATGCCAGCCTGCTCCGGCGCGCCGTAGAGGAGGGTACCGACCACGCTGTCGTCGCAGGCTGTTCTCAGGTGGGCCGCCAGGCTGAAATCGACCAGCCAGGCCTGCCCATCGGCTTGGATGACGATGTTCGCCGGCTTGACATCCCGGTGGACCAGACCGGTCCGGTGGACGGCTGCGAGCGTCTCTGCGAGGTCGATGCCCAGGCGGACCGCTGTTGCCTCCTTCATGCGCTGCGCGGTGAGGACCTCGGACAGTCGCCGCCCCTTAACGAAGTCCATGACGAGGTAGGGGCGACCAGCGATCTGCCCGACCTCGTAGACGCGCGGAAACCGGGGATGCCGGACGCTGGCGATGAGCGCGGCCTCGCGCCGGAACGCGCTGAGTATCCGGTCCTCGTCCCCGGCAGTGTGCTCGATGATCTTGAGGGCGTAGTCAGTGCCGTTGTTCCTGACCTGGTAGACGGCGCTGTGCACTCCCCGCCCCAGCCGCTCGATGATTTCGAAGGCGGGCATGGTCTCCCCGATGCGCCGCTCCCAGCCGGACGCGGCGTCCAGGCCAGGGGAGGGGTGCGTGCGCGATGGCGTGGAGCCCTCCCTCGCCGTGCGGTCCACGTTCCCAACAATCGGCTGGGCAGGGGTTTTCTTGCCTCGATCCTGCCTGCTGTTCGGCGAAACGATGCTGGGCAACGTCACCTGTCCGATGAGTGTTCGGGTGTTTATGGCTGGTTTGCGCAGATTGTCTGATGCAATAGTCCCTGCTGACCCGAACTGGAGGGTATTCGTGATTCCCGTGTCCGATCATCTGGCACCGACAGGCATGTGGCCGCAGCGGCGTGTTGTGGTCACGACGAGTTGGGACGACGGGCACCGCCTCGACGGTCGGCTCGCCGCTCTGCTGGAGCGGTTCGACCTTCCAGCGACGTTCTACGTGGCACCACGCAACATCGAACTAGCTCCGCGCGACCGGCTGCCCGCTGCCGCACTGCGAGAACTGGCCGAGCGATTCGAGATCGGCGGGCACACGCTCTCTCACCAGCGGCTGCCTGCGCTGTCTGAGGCTGCGGCGAGGCAGGAGATCCGGGCTGGAAGGGAGGAACTGGAGGGGGCCATCGGCGGGCCGGTCACCAGTTTCTGCTATCCACGCGGCGAGTACCGGCCGGCGCACGTCCGGATGGTCGAGGAGACTGGGTTCACCTTCGCCCGTACCGTCAGGCGTAGCGCCCTGCACCCTGGCAGGCCCTTGGAAGCGTTGACCACTGTCAACGCCTACGCGCACCGGGTCGACGGGCCGCTTGCCCTGCGGCTGGCGCGGCTGCGGCCGCGAACCGCCCTGCGTCTCTACCTGGCGTGGGATGAACTCGCCCTCAGATGGTTTCAGCGGTGTCTGCGGGACGGCGGGGTGTTCCATCTCTGGGGTCAC
>JAFGOK010000216.1 GCA_016926535.1 Micromonosporaceae bacterium
CACCGCCCTGCCGGTGTCCTTCGAGCCGTGGCGATGGTTCGTGAGCACGGTTGACCCGATGCTGCGCTCGCTGCCCCGCGACCTGCTCCTGACCCTGCTGCTGAGCCGGATAGCCGACTATCGTGCGGCCGCTGACTGCCTGGGCGGCTTCCTCCTGACCGAGCCGGCGCGGACCGGGCCCCTGCGGTACTACCGGGCGATGCACGCCTATCTGGTGGCCAGAGCCGAGCACCGGCCGGCCGAGCAGATCCGGACCTCCCTGGAGGCCGAGTTCGGGCAGGTGCTCGCGGCGCGGGTGGTGCGGGAGCTCTCCGAGCCGGACGGAGTGTTCGACCACGCGGCGTGGCCGGCGTGCTTCGATTGCGACGCCTGCCCGACCGCGCCCTCCTGCCGGTACGTCGCCGTGCTGCGCCGGGTCAAGGCGATTCAGCGGCATCAGCGCGACCACCTGCCGAACCAGGAGGCGCTGGCCAGCCTTTTCCCTGCGAGTGCACCCCGGTAGGGCCGATGTCCCCGGTCCCGGCGCTCACGGTGGCGGAGTTCGCGCATACCGCGGTGTTCATCGGCTGCGGCGACGGGGCGGAGTTGGAAGGTCTGGCCGGAGATCCAGCTCGGTTGCTGATCGGGCTGGAACCGATCGAGGTGCTGTACCGGGCGGCGGTGCGGCGCCTGGCCCACCGCTCCAACGTCCACCTGCTGCGCTGCCGGATCCAGGACTGGCCCGCCCCCGGATATCGGGGGCGCGTCGACGAGGTCAACGCCGTCTTCCCGACCCCCGAGGTGCTGCGCCGGCAGGCCGAGCAGATCGTGAGGAAGGTGTGCTTCTTGCTGCCTGGTGGTGGCCGGTTCCGGATCTGGACCGAGGTGACCCTGTCTGGCTGGCCGGAGGTCGCGGACCGGCAGGGGCTGTGGACGCTGCTGCGAGTTCTCGACAGCGAGCCGCGGCTGGCGGTGTCCGCCCGGGAGATCTCGTGGGCGCAGCTTCCCCCCTTCGCTCAGCACACTCACTGCGGTCGACGGTTCGCGGCACGCTCCATCCGGGCATTCACCACCGTCGAGGCGGTGCTGTCCGTCGAAGCCAGCTGACGGCGAGCCAGGTCCCGGAACGGTCCGTCCACGGCCATCAGTTCCGCGTAGGTACCGCTCTGGACGATCCGCCCGTTCGCCAGGACCAGAATCCGGTCGGCTTCGACCACTGTGGTCAGTCGATGGGCGACGGCGATCCGGGTGACCCCAAGCGCGCAGAGGCTGTCCGAGACCACCTGTTGCGTCACGTTGTCAAGAGCACTGGTCGCCTCGTCGAGGATCAGTATCGTGGGGTGCAGGGCCAGAGCCCGAGCAATGAGCATGCGCTGACGCTGGCCTCCCGAGAACAGCGCCTGCGAACCGGTCGAGGTGAACATGCCCATCGGCATCGCCCGGATGTCCTCGGCCAGCCCGGCGCGCTCCGCGGCCGTCCACGCTTCGTCGAGCCTGAGATCGCTGTTGCCGATGATGTTGCTCAGGATTGTGCCGGCGGTGATCGTGCCATCCTGCAACACGGTGCCCACCTGCCGGCGCACCGCCTCGACGTCCAGGGTCTCCAGATCCTGGCTGTCGAACAGGATCGACCCTGACTCTGGCCGTTCGAAACCCAGGAGCAGGCGCATCAGGGTCGACTTGCCGCAGCCGGACTCGCCGACCAGCGCAACGAACTCCCCAGGCGCGATGGTCAGTGCCACGCCGTCGAGGACGGGCGGAGCGTCCGGCTCGTACCGGAAGACCACGTCGTTGATCTCGATCCGACCGGAGAGCGCCCCCGGATCGGCGTGGTCGGGCCCGCATTCCGGAGTCTCCTCGACGATCGATGCGACCCGCTCCAGGAGGGGCTGGGCCGCCGCCACCGCACCCATCGCCGTCGCGACCCCCACCACCGCGCCTATCAGCTGCCCCAGGGCCGCTTGAGCGCCGAGGAAGGACGCCGGGTCAACCGCCCCGACCCCGAGGATCGCGACGGTGCAGAAGAACGCCACGAGCGAGCAGTTCGGAACCACCGCCAGGAACGTGCCGAGGGCATGCTGGGCCCGGGTCAGCTGGTCGCTGAGCAGGCGCTGCCTGCCGTACGTCTCGGACCACACGGCAAACGCCCGATCCTCGGCCGCCGCGATCCGGAGCTTGGTGATGCCGTCGAGGAACTGCACCATGAGGCCGTTGGCCTCCGCCTGCCGGGCGGACAGCCGCCGCGCGAGGCGGATGTGCCGGCGCAGCGCAAGGGCTGTGACCGCGAGGACAGCCGTCACCCAGCAGAGGACCATGATTGCGAGCGGAACCGCGTAGTACATCAGCAGGCCGAGCGCGAACAGCGCTCCGAGGCCGCCGACGATACTCTGGGGCACGCTGGCGGCGAGGGTCTGGCGCAGCAGGTCGATCCCGGTGGCTCGGCTGACCAGGTCACCGGAGGAGAACCGCTGGAAGAACCGGGTGGGCAGAGCGAGCAGGCGGTCCCATACCGCGATCTCCACCGGATTGCTGATCATGGATATCAGCCGCCCCACGGTCAGGTCGCGGGACACCGTGAACAGCCCGATCGCGAGGTTGGCGAGGATCAGCGCGCCGACCACGACCAGCAGCATCGACCGGTCGCCCACGGGAATGGCCGACCCGACAACGGAACTGGTCCCCAGCGGTACCGCCAGGCCGAGCAGACCGATCACGGCCGCGAGGACCGCCACCCGGATCCACTCGGCGCCGGTACCGGACAGGCCGAACCGTCCCAGGCTCCGTAGCCCGACCACCTCCGGTGGCACCCGCCGGTACAGGACGTAGGCCTGCGGCACCAGCGTGCCAGCGACCTCGGCGTCGACGAGCGCGGCCGGCGTGCCGGGCGCCACCGCCCGGTACCTGCGATGCCCCCTCCCCGTGACCGGAAGGAGCGCCACCGGGGCCCCGTCGACCCGCCGGAAGGCGATGATCGGCCCACTCTCCTCCTGCCACCAGCCGGACTCCAGGGTGACAGCCCGGTAGCGCAGCCGCGACGCCTGCGCGATCACTCGTACGCTCCGGCCGGTGGCCGGCAACGCCGCGGTCCGCGAGGGCGCGACGATCGGGGAACCGAGCGCCTCGCCGACCCGCCGGCACACCCACAGCACCGGTGCCTCCGTGGGGTCCAGCGGCGGCGGCTCTGCCGGCTCCCCGTCCAGACAGGTCGTGATCAGAGCGGATACTCCGGCGTTCCGCTGGCGCTCGGCCCGGACGACTCGCTCGACCATCAGATCGCCGTCGTGCGCCGCTGTGACGCGCGACAGTTCACGGTAGGCGGTGACGACCGCGGCCAGCAGCGCGGTGACGCCGTCCCACGCCTCCGGATCGGACAGGGCCCGCGCGGCGGGCGTGATCCGCAGCCGAGCACGACCCGGCGCGGAGAGAATCATCTGCGGGGTGACCGGCAGCCCGGCGGTGATCTGCCCGAGGGACGGCCAGGACACGTCCACCGGCCGGTCCGGCACGACCCAGCACACGCCGCACTCGGGGGCCAGGCTCATCGCGGTGTCCGGCTGAAGCTCCACATCGCCCGGTGCCAGGGTCCCCGGAGTAGCCGCGGGGGGTGCCTGACCGTCATGTCGTTCCCTGATCCGAGCCTCAGCTGCTGCCGTCGCGTCAACGATCTTGGCGATCCAGCCGCTCACGAGATTGATCAGATCGGGTGCCCCGCGGGCCTCGGCGCGCGTGAACGGCCTCGCCTGGGTACCCCACGTGGGAACCGCGATCAAGCGGACCCCGTCATCGCGGGCGAGCGGGCCCCCGACGAACGCCTGTCCCTGCTCGACGGTGCACAGGTACCCGCGCCGTCCAGGTCCTTCCCGGTCGGCGTCGGTGACGTAGACGTCAACGCAGCCCTCGGCGACGACCCAGCCGCGGTCCGGATCGTCCAGGGCGAGGACATCCTGTCGGCCCCAACTCACCGCGCTGTCCCCGGTGCGGTCCGAGGTCACAGCGCCACCATCCTGGCGTAGTGGCCGTTCGTGGTGACCAGTTCATGGTGGGATCCCCGCTCGACCACCACCCCACGGTCGAGGACGACGATCTCGTCGGCCTCGCGGACAGTACTCAACCGGTGCGCCACGACGATGGTCGTGATGCCCCGACGCCGGAGGTTCGCCTCGATGGTTGCCTCGGTCGGTGGATCGAGCGCGCTCGTCGCCTCGTCCATCAGCAGGATCGATGGATTGCGCACCAGCGCTCGTGCGATCTCCAGCCGCTGGCGCTGCCCACCGCTAAAATTGGCGCCACGTTCGGCGACCTGCGACAGGTACCCCCCTGGGCGGGCTGCGATCACGTCGTGAATGTGGGCGTCCTTGGCCGCGGTAACCACGTCGACGCGCGGCACCGTGTCGTCCCACAGGGTGAGATTATCGAGGACGGTTCCGGGGAACAGGCACACGTCCTGGTCGACCAGCGCGATCGAGGTGCTGAGGACCGTGCGCGGGATCTCCCCGAGACGGTTGCCGTCGAACCGGACCTCTCCCTGCCACGGGCGAAACAGTCCGCACACCAGCCGTGCAATGGTCGACTTCCCACTCCCGCTGACCCCGACAATCGCCACCCGTTGCCCCGGGGCCAGGCTCAGGGAGAAGTCCAGGATCAGCGGCGGGGCAAGCCGCCGGTACCCGAACGTCACCTTCCGCATCTCCACCCGCCCGACCAGCGGCCTCGGAGCATGGCCGGTGCCGGTGCCGGTGCCGGTGCCCGGTGCGGCGGTGCGCGGCGAGGCAGTGCCCGATGCTGCGGTGTACGGTGCGGCCAGGGCAACGACGGGGTCCGGATCGGCCATCAGGACGTCGTCGAGTCGCTCGATGCTGGAGGTCGTCTGCTGCACCTGACCGCCGAGAGCGACGAACGAGCCGATCGGACCGGCGAAGGCGGCGAGCATCGTCTGGAAGGCGGTCAAGGTTCCGAGCGTGATCGAGTTGTCCATCACCCGGAGGGCGCCAGCTCCGAGCACGCACGTTGCGCTCAGTCCGCTCAGGACCACGGGTACGGTGGCGACCAGTTGTGCTGGCAGGACGAGATCCTGGCGGACGTTGGAGACGCTGGTGGCCAGTCCTGCCCACCGGCTCATGAAGTCGCTCTCCAGACCACTGGCCTTCAGCGATTCGATCGTCGTCACGCCCTGGACCGAAGCCGTCTGCACGTGGGTCTGTTCCCTGAGCAAACGCCGGTTCAGATTGGTGTTGGTCCGGGCGACGACCCGCAGTACCACCAGGTTGGTCAGGGACAGGGCGATGCCGATGCCGGCGAGGACCGGGTCGAGGGCGACCATGGCGATGCCATAGAACGCGACAGTGAGGCAACCCAGCAGCGCGGTCGACAGCTGCCCGGAGAGCAGGGCCGCGATCTGGTCGTTGAGGGCCACCCGGTAACTGATGTCTCCAGAGGAACGGGCACTGTGAAAACTCGCGGGCAGTCGCAGCACCCGCAGCACGAAACGGATCGAGTGCAGCAGGGACAGTCCCTGCTGCAGGCGCCTGAGTAGACCCAGCTGGTAGGCGGTGAACAGGCCCTGAAAGGCGACCGCAGCGGCCATGGCGACAAGCAGTTCGGCGTTGACCCCGGTGGACTGGCCGACGAGGAAATGGTCCACGAACAGCTTGCTGGTCAGGGAGACGGTAAGGCCCGGTACGACGAGAGCCAGCCCGACCAGGACCGCGGCCAGCAGCGGCGTCCGGGCCGGACGAAGCCGGCTGACGAGGGCGCTGACGGTGGAGCGACGCCGGCCGCCCGGCTGGAACGCCGGCCCGACCGCGAAGGAGATCGCGATTCCGGCGTAGTTGCGGCGAAACTCGTCGGGGCCGACCAGTCGACTACCCGCTGCCGGATCATTGAGGTGATACCCCTTGCGAGTGATGCCCTCCAGGACGAGGAAGTGCCGGGACTGCCAGAAAATGATCATTGGCAGCGACATCTGATGAAGGCCGGCCGGGTCACAGCGGCGGGCGCTGGTCGTCAGGCCGTAGCGCCGGGCGGCCTTGCAGATGTCCGACGCTTTGCTGCCGTCCCGGCTGACCCCGCACTCCTCGCGCAACTCCTCCAGACCGACTGTCCTGCCGAAGTGACCCAGCACCATGCCGAGCGCCGCCGCGCCGCACTCGGTACCCTCCATCTGCAAGATGGTGGGGGTCTGAACCCGGCGGTATTTCCAGGCACCCGGACTGGCACCCGGACTGGCACCCGTCACGAGAACACCTGGGAGACGAGACTGCTGGATGACAGCACGATGGTGGGTCTCAGGACGGTGCCCGCGGTGATCTCGAAGTCCGGACCGCGTCCGGTGGTCCAGCGGTAGCCGCTGGGCGTCGTCGCGGTTTCGAGGGTGACCCGCGTTTCCAGGGAAGGACCCTGCGACTGCAGGATGTCCACGAGAGTGCGCGAGTGACCAGCGAGATATTCCAGCCGCTCGGTGGAGACCGGCAGCAGCGAGATGCCGGTGACGGTGCCACGGACCATGCCGTACTGCTCGCTCGGCGCACTGTCGACCGCCACGTTCACCGGCATGTCTGCGGTGATCTCTTGTCCCTGATCGACCGGCATGAAGGTGTAGGCGACCAGACGCCCCTGCTCGCTCTGGACGCGTGCGATGGGGGTGGTCGGTCCGACAGCGTCCCCGGGCCCGACGAGCAGTTCGACGACGATCCCGCTGACCAGGGAAGTCACCTCGGTCGTCGTTCCCGGGCCGGTGACCACCGATCCCACCACCTGCCCGGCCTCCACCCGGTCGCCCGTGCGGACGGCCACGTTCTTGAGGAGACCGTGGACGACAGGGATGACTTCCGAAAGGCCGTCAGCAGGGAGCATGACTCCGGTACCCGTGACGATGACGCTCGTCCGACCGAAGATACCCAAGCCGATGGCCACCACGGCGATCAGCCCGATCGCGGTGACGTTGAGCCACATCCGCCGGGGCGCGAGCCGAATCATCTGGTCGAGGTCGTCGAGCGATGGCCGGACCGCGCCAGGCGCGGTTGACTCGGTCGGGTCAGACATGAACGGCTCCAGACGCGCAATGACACACCCGTGTGGCGGGGAATCGCTGGTGAAGCGGGGAATCGCTGGTACCAGGACGATTCATGTTTCATGTACTGGTCACACGGTAGTCAGCCTTTTCGCTGCCGCAGCCGTTTCAGTGAAGTTTCTCGGTTCTGAGGCGGGCCTCCGGATTGGCGGGATTCTCGGGCCGGGGCTACCGGACCGGTCGCAGCACCCGCACCTCGGTGAGTTGGGCGTCCTGGGGAGCTCCCGGCGTCGACACCTGGTACGCGGTCACCACCTCCAGCCAGTGGCGGGGAAGATAGTCGCGGCCGGGATCCCCGACCAGCACATCAGCTCCCCGGGCCACGACGCGCTGGAGGAACTGCCGCATCCGGGCGGCCAGATCCGGGCGGTAGAAGACGTCCCCAGCGAGCACCACCTCGGCGCCACCACCGTCCCCTGCGAGCACATCGCCGGGGACCGTCTCGATATGGACCCCGTTGACCTGGGCGTTCAGCCCGGTGGCCGCCAGGGCGTACGGATCGATGTCGTTGGCGGTCACCGATCGGGCGCCAGCTATCGCCGCGGCGATAGCGACCAGGCCGGAACCGGATGCCACGTCCAGCACGGTGCGGCCAGCCACCACCTCGGGATGATCAAGAACATAGCGGGCAATCGCCCGACCGCCGATCCAGGCATCGGCCCACAACGGTTCGGGCAGGTCCCGACCAGCCAGGGCCTCCAACCTCGCCCGCAGCACGACCGCGTCATCTGCCAGATGCAGGCGCACCTCGGGCACCAGCGGCACCGGGGCAAGCCGTAGCCCGTCGTACCCGTCGGTATCGGCGGTCGTGACAAGGTCGCACATCACACAGGTAGGCATCGACACAGGCTCCGCTCCAGTGGTCATCAGTCCGACCAGGCGGACACCCCGCTGGTCATGAAACGCGTTCAGCCGACGGGCGGTGGTGCCGGCCAGGTTCGGCCCAGGTCACCACCGCCCGGTCGGGTGGTGTGGTCAGATGATGCGGATGTTGGAGGCCTGAGGGCCCTTGGGGCCCTGAGTAATGTCGAACTCGACCCGCTGGTTGTCGTCGAGGCTACGGAAACCGCCAGAGGCGATGGCCGAGTAGTGGGCGAACACGTCGGAGCCACCACCATCTGGGGTGATGAATCCAAAACCCTTGTCCGAATTGAACCACTTCACGGTACCGACAGCCATATCCTGCTCCCTCGCAAGGCTGATGGAGTGCCACCCTCTGTGGACCCCGTGTCGCCGCGTTGATCACCCTCGTCCGGGACAAGGCCGGCGGTTAGACCGGCAATACAAACAGCGCCTGGGGGATCAGATACCCACCAGGCGCGGCAAAGTATACGGAAACCAATACTGCAACCCCTCTACGGTAGCACGCCCGCCCCCGCCGCTTCGGACCGACGTCCAGACCGGCTGCTTGGAGGCGGCCACCCCACCGCCAGCCGCCCCAGAGTGACCTGGTCGGGGATGTCCCCGACCAGGATCTCGTCAACGGCCGTTGCGCGCGCCCACCCTGGTACGGGCGGAGAATGTCGCCGCGCCCCCGGCCCGGACCTGCGTTGCGCGGACCGGACGCGCCTCTCCCGCCCGGACCGCCGGGGCGTGTGACTTCGCCATACGGGTGCCGCCGCGCGCACCACGGCCGGCGCTGGCGCGATCCGTGGCGACCGGATCCGGCGGCCGGACGTAACGACGCTCGCCTGGGGCCAGCTGTGCCAGCAGCCGGTCTCCCGGACGCAGCCGGGTGGTCGTCGGGGTGATCCCCGCCCGGCGGATCAGTTGCCGGACGTCGGTGACCTGATCGTCGGTCATCAGGGTGATCACTGTCCCCGCCGCGCCGGCCCTCGCCGTACGCCCTGAGCGGTGCAGGTACGCCTTGTGCTCGACTGGCGGATCGGCATGGACCACCAGCGCCACGTCGTCGACGTGGATCCCCCGGGCTGCGATATCGGTGGCCACCAGCGTGCTCGCCGTGCCGTCAGAGAAGGCCAGCAGGTTGCGGCTTCGCGCGGACTGGGCCAGGTTGCCGTGCAACTCCACTGCGGGCACCCCGGCGGCGACCAGCCGCCGGGTCAGGGCACGGGCGCCGTGCTTGGTGCGGGTGAACACCATCGTGCGTCCCGGCGCCGCGGCGAGGTCGACCAGGACCGCCAGCCGGTCCTCGCCACGCACGTGCAGCACGTGGTGGTCCATGGGCGCCGCTCGCTCTGGGGTCGAGTCCACGCTGTGGGTCACCGGATCGGTCAGGTACCGCCGCACGAGGACGTCGACCCCGGCATCCAGGGTCGCCGAGAACAGCAGCCGCTGCCCGGACCGGGGGGTACGGTCCAGCAGCCGACGCACCACCGGCAGGAAGCCGAGGTCGGCCATGTGGTCGGCCTCGTCGAGCACCGTGATCTCCACGGCGTCCAGGTGTGCGTGGCCGGCCGCCACGTGGTCGGCCAGCCGGCCAGGGCAGGCCACGAGCACGTCAATGCCCGCGCGTAGCCCGGCGATCTGGCGGCCGGCGCCGACCCCACCGAAAACGGTCAGGGTGCGCAGCGACAGCGCTGCGGCCATCGGGGCTAGGACCGCGTCGATCTGGGCCGCCAGCTCCCGGGTCGGGACGAGGATCAGTGCTCGGGGCCGACCCGGACGCCTGGGCGTCTGGCTCGCGGCCAGCCGGGCCAGCAGTGGGATCGCAAACGCGTAGGTCTTCCCCGAACCGGTGCGACCCCGGCCGAGCACGTCCCGGCCGGCGAGCGCGTCGGGCAGCGTCACCGCCTGGATCGGAAAGGGCTGGGAAATGCCGCCGGCCGCGAGTACTCGGGTGAGCGGGGCAGGAACGCCAAGGTCGGCGAAGGTGATGGATGTTGACACGGGTGCGGTGTGAGGGCGGCGGGCCGCCATGCAGTCTCCGAACGTAGCAGGGTTGTTCTGCCCGGCGCGGATTTGGACTTGACCTGGACTTGACCTGGGCGGTCACGGCGCGTGACGTCGATGACGACCGCGGCCCGAGGCAGAACGGTGCGGGCCGCACGCCGAAGTCTACCCGCACCGCACTGCCGCGAGGCTCGACACCCGAATCACGATTCCCACCTGCCCGTGGTGCAGTCGGGCGAACTCAGGCCCGCCGCGCGACGCCGGTCAACATCCCGTTCAAGCGGTACTCGAAGTCAACCGTGTGCCGAGAGAACGGCGACGAGGTCGCCGAACGTTTCGATCGATCGTGCTCGGTACGTTGCGGCTAGACTGCCGATCGTGACCACGACGAGTGACGCCGGCCCACCGAGTACCGGGCGGCGCACCCCCACCATCGCCGACATCGCCCAGTTGGCCGGGGTGTCCCCACCGACGGTTTCGAAAGTGGTCCATGGCAGGCCGGAGGTGGCCGCCGATACTCGTGCCCACGTGGAGCGCGTGATCCGGGAGCTCGGGTACCGGCCGCCGAGAAAAGCCACGAGGTCAGCTCCGCTGATCGAGCTGGTGTTCCACGAACTCGCGGGGATCTACGCTGTCGAAATCATGAAGGGGGTCGAGCGGGTCGCCGTCGAGCACCACCTGGCAGTCGCCGTGTCACATTCGCAGGGCCGCCAGGCCCCGGGCCGGGGATGGCTCGAAGAGGTGCTCGCTCGCTGCCCAGTGGGTGTCATCCCGGTCTTCTCCAATTGCCCTGCCGACCAGTACCTCCAGCTGAGCATCCGTGGCATACCGCTGGTCGTCCTTGATCCGAACGGCGTGCCCGACGACGACGTTCCGTCGGTCGGGGCAACCAACTGGCTCGGAGGTCTGACGGCCACCCGGCATCTCCTGAGACTCGGCCATCGCCGCATCGCCGTCATCACAGGCCCGCAGTGGGCGATGTGCAGCCGGGCCCGGTTCGACGGTTACCGCGCGGCGCTGGACATGGCGGATGTGCCGTTCGACCCGGCGCTGGTCCGGGAAGGTGCGTTCGAGATCGCAGACGGTGTTGCCCACACAGCGGAGTTGCTCCGCCTGCCCGACCCGCCTACTGCGATCTTCGCATTCAACGATGGCATGGCCATCGGCGTCTACAACGCCGCGAGCGCGGCCGGCGCCCGGGTTCCGCAGGATCTCAGCGTGGTCGGTTTCGACGACTACCCCCTTGACCAGTGGCTGGTGCCGCCGCTGACCACCGTCCGGCAGCCGCTGGGCGACATGGGGGCAGCCGCGGCCCGCATGATTCTGGATCTGGCCGGCGGCGGCGAGCCGCCAGCCAAGCGGCTGGAGCTGGCCACAGACCTGGTCGTGCGAGCCAGCACCGCCCCTCCCCCAGCGCGGTAGCTTCACGCCCCCAGCAGTCGCTCCCGAAATTTTCTGTCTTGTGACCGACAGACAACCCTCTCCGCTTGGCGCCATCGCCCCCCAAACGCCAGCGCACACGACGCACGTAGGGCCACAGTGTTCCGGCTGAACCCAGGGGTACCGTCGCGGACTTGTTGACGTGAAAATTGTTAGCGATAACATTCACTATTATCATCCCGAAGTTCCGACTCCTCCATGCAGCATGACTGAAACTTTCGGAGCGATCGAACTCAACTCGCCGCTCACAACCAGGCCCAACCCAGAACATCCGGAAGGAAGTGCATCGCAATGCGAAGACCTTTCACACAAAATCCACAGCCGGCACCCGCTGAGACCAGCCAGATGGTGCCCCGCTCCCGGACCCGGTTCCTCAGGCCGGCCGCAGCAGCCGTCACGGTCCTTCTCGGACTGGCCGGCGTGACCCTCGCCAGAGAGGCACGAGCGGCCGACAATCCCTACCAGCGGGGCCCAGACCCGACCGTCGCCAGCGTCGCGGCCACCAACGGGCCCTTCGCCACCGCACAGCTCAACGTGCCATCCGGCAACGGGTTCAACGGGGGCACGATCTACTACCCGACAGACACCAGCCTGGGCACCTGGGGTGCCGTCGCAATCGTCCCGGGCTACACCGCGCGGTTCGCCAACGAAGAGGCCTGGATGGGGCCGAGGCTGGCGTCGTTCGGGTTCGTCGTCATCGGGGTCGAGACCAACAGCACCACCGACTGGGACACCGCCCGCGGCACCCAGCTGCTCGCCGCGCTGGACTACCTGACTCAAAAGAGCTCGGTACGCGACCGGGTCGACGCCAGCCGGCTGGCCGTGATCGGCCACTCGATGGGTGGGGGCGGCGTGGTCTACGCGGCCAGCCAGCGCCCATCGCTGAAGGCGGCGATCGGTCTTGCGCCCTACGCGCCCTCCGGCAACCTCAGCAACGTCAAGGTGCCCATGCTGATCCAGGGCGGCCAGAACGACACCGTGGTCACCCCGTCCTACCTCGACGGGCTCTACCCGACCCTGCCTTCGAGCACCCCAGGCGCCTACGTCCAGTACAGCGGGGCGGACCACCTCTTCTGGACCAAGGCGAACAACATCGAACTCCGCACCCAGATCCCCTGGCTGAAGATTTTCCTTGACAACGACACCCGCTACACCCAGTTCATGTGCCCGACGCTCAAGGACACTGCCAGCGTCGCCAAGTACAGCGCCAAGTGCTCCCTCATCCCGTCTGCCGGGTCCACCACCGCGCCGACGACGCAGCCTGCCACAAGTGCCCCTGCGACGACCTCTCCGACGACCCAACCGCCGAGTCAGCCTGG
>JAFGOK010000217.1 GCA_016926535.1 Micromonosporaceae bacterium
CGACCTGTGCTGATCGGCCTGCTGTACGTGCTGCTCTGGGAAGGCATGCTGGTCCGCCTCCTCACCGGGACCAGCGTGCTGAGCGTTCAGCAGTACGGGCTGCGGATCGCTCACGACATCAGCGGAACCAGTGTCGTCACACCCCACGTCTCGCTCCCTATGGCGATCACGATGAGCTGTTGTGCCGTCGTCTCGGCGTTCGTCGTCGCGGTTGAGCGGCTCCGGTCGTTCAGCATCGTCGGGGGCGAGTAGGGCAGCTCTGCGGAGGTCCTGTTTGGATCGAATCCAGGTCAGCGGGTGTCCCGCCGGAGGGCCAAGGCAGCCGCGGCGAGCGGGACCAGCGCGTATCCCGCCAGAGCCGTCAGTGCCCCGGCCGGAGGCAGCAACTCGCCGAGATGGTGGTCGTCCCGGCTGACCCCTGCCAGCTGCCCGGCGAGATTGCCCAGCAGGAATGAGCCGATCCGCTCGGTCCAGGGTTGCGGCAGGTGCATCACGATCATTGGCACCATGTACCAGAACGCGGCAAGGACCGCGATCGACGCCGCCACCGAGCGAGTGACCGCCGCAAGCCCCAGCCCGAAGAGCGTGAACACCGCAATCTCCAGCCCCTGCGCCAGCAGCAGCGGGACATGATCGGCCACCGGGCCTACCGGCTGCCCCTTGATCGGTCTCCCATCGATGATCAGACGGCTGGTCAGGAAGGAGGCGAACACCGCGATCTCGGCGGTGACGAAGGCGGCGGCGCCGACCACCGCGGCTTTTGCGAGCAGCACCGTCCGGCGGGCTGGGACCGCGGTGAACGTGGTCCGGATCAGGCCGGTTCGGTACTCCGAGGCGATGGTCAGCACGCCGAGGATGGCCAGGCACAGCTGGGCAACCAGGCCGACGAAGTCGGACATCGACGTCGCGTAGACGTCGATCCGCCGATCGGCGGGTAGCCGATCCCAGGCGTCCGCGACGTACCAGGACAGCAACGCCGTCAGCCCGACGAACGCTCCGATCACCGCCAGGATCCACCAGGTCGAGCGGACAGTGCGGATCTTCAGCCACTCGGAGGCGAGTACATCGATCATTGGCTGGTCCCCCCGGAGTACTCGATGCTGCTGGCAGTGAGTGCCAGATAGGTCTCCTCCAGCGAGGCGCTGCGCGGAGTCACCTCGTGCAGGGCGATGCCATGCAGGGCGGCCAGCTCGCCAATGGCGCTCGGCTCCAGACCGCTGACCGTCAGGCCGCCGCCAGGCTCCAGCTCCACTTCAGCCCCCGCCTTGATCAGCAGCCCGGCCAGCTCAGTCTCGCCCGGCGAGCGGACCAGCACCCCTCGCCGGAACCGTTCGGTCAGCTCTGCGACCGAAGTATCGACGATCAACCGTCCCCGGCCGATGATGACGATCTGATCGGCGGTGAGGGCCATCTCGCTCATCAGATGGCTGGAGAGCAGGACCGTGCGCCCCTGCCCTGCCAGGGACCGCAACAGCTGGCGGATCCAGCGCACACCGTCGGGATCGAGGCCATTGACCGGTTCGTCGAGCAGGAGTACCGGCGGGTCGCCCAGCAGGGCTGCGGCGATCCCGAGCCGCTGCTTCATCCCCAGGGAGTAGCCCCCGACCCGCTGGTGGGCCACCCCGGCCAGGCCGACCTCCTCCAGGAGCTCGACTACCCGCCGCTGGGGGATCCGGTTGCTGCGGGCCTGCCATCGAAGATGGTCGAGGGCCGAGCGTCCGGCGGGTAGCGCCGTGGCGTCCAGTAGTGCGCCGACCTGGTGCAGTGGCCGGTGCGACTCGCAGTACCGGCGTCCTTCGATGGTGGCGGTGCCGCTGTCCGGGCGGTCCAGGCCGAGCAGGATCCGCATCGTCGTGGACTTGCCGGCGCCGTTCGGGCCGAGAAAGCCCGTTACCCGGCCTGGTCGTACGGTGAAGGACAGCCCGTCGAGGGCGACCGTGCGGCCGTACCGCTTCGTCAGTTCCGTCACTTCGATCACGCGGCAACTCTGCCCTGCCGGCCTGGCCCGGCGCCTCACCGTGAGGGCGGAGATCCGATCTCCCCCCGTGGTCTGATTCGCAGCCTGGCGGCTGCCTGTACCGTCGGCCGGTGGACTCTGGGCAGCTGCCGCAGCCAGTTTCGCCACGCGGCTTGCGCCGGGGCGAGTTGGCCGCGCTCGATGGGCTCGCCGCGGTCGGGTATGTCGTGGTGTTCCTGGCTGGCCCGCTGCTGGCGGCCTCGCACCGGCCCGAGTGGCTGCGCTGGACAGCGGCCGTGGCCGTCGTCGCGCTGGTGACGGCACGACGCCGGTGGCCGCTGCCGGCGTTCCTGCTGCTCCTCGGGGGGTCGCTGTGGTGCCTGTCCGCCGGGTTGATGCGTGATCCGCTGCTGGCCGCTGGGTACACGCTTTATCCGCTGGCGCTCTCGGCTCCACGGAGACGCTGGGAGCCGAGAGCCGCGCTCGGCGTGATCAGCGTCCTAGCCGTGACCCTGGCAACGGTTGGCGGCCCGGCTCCGCAGGATTCCGGCACCTGGGCGGTCTGGATGGCATTCCTGGGATGTGCGCTGCTGGGTGGGGTCTGGACCGTCGGAAGGGCGGTCGGGGATCGCAGGGCGCACGTCCGGTACACCACCCAACTCCTTGCCGACCGGGCGGTCGCCGACGAGCGGCTGCGGATCGCCCGGGAGCTGCACGACGTCGTTTCCCACACGCTGAGCGTGATCGGGGTGAAGGCGGCGATCGCCCACCACGTCGCCGACGTCCGTCCGGACGAGGCCAGGGACGCCCTGGGGGTCATCGAGCGCACCAGCCGCGACGCGCTCACCGA
>JAFGOK010000218.1 GCA_016926535.1 Micromonosporaceae bacterium
CCGCAGCAGGTCTTCGACACCGCACTCCAGCAGTACAACGACGCCAAGGGGCGGCTTGACGCCTCGGTGCAGCGCCAGACCCAGCTCGACGCCGATGTGAAGGCGACCCAGTTGCAGCTGGACCTGCTCTACGCCGCCGTGGGCGGGATCGCGGCTGCCGCATACCGCGGTTCCCAGATGAGCACCACCACGATCCTGCTGGAAAGTGATTCGCCAGACGCGTTCCTCGACGGCCTCACGATGCTCCGCTACGTCACGGGCCGGGACGATAAGGCGATTGGCCAGCTCAAGGCTACCCGGCAGACCCTGGATGAGCAGAAGCGGCAACTCGACGAGGAGACCAAACTCCAGCAGCAGCAACTGACGGTCATGAAGAAGCAGCTGAAGACCGCCGAAGCCGCCCTCAAGCAGACCGGTGGTGGGCAAGCCAGCACTGGCGTCGCCTCAGGCAGCGCCTCGGCCGAGCCCGCCCCTCGCAACGCCGACGGCAGCTGGCCGAAGGAGACCTGCTCCGTTGACGACCCGACCACGGGCTCCTGCCTGACGCCCAGGACCCTGCACGCCTACCAGGCGGCTCGGAAGGCCGGATACACGCGATACACGAAGTGTTTCCGGCAGTCCAGCACCGGAGAGCACGCGAAGGGACGGGCGTGCGATTTCTCCTCGGCGACCAGTACCTTCCGCGACGCCAAGGCCACCGGGTCCGACAAGACGTACGGGGACAAGCTCGCCGGGTGGCTGGTCGCGAACGCCAGCCGGCTTGGGGTGCTCTACGTGATCTGGTACAAGCAGATCTGGTACACCGGGCAGGGCTGGCGGTCGTACTCCGGCGACGGCACCCCGTCCGGCGATCACTACAACCACGTCCACCTGTCGATGCAGTGATGGCTGACGGGCGAAGATCATCGCGAGTGGAACGGTAGTGCTGGTTTTGGGGCGGCTGATTGCGCTGGTGTTCCGCTCGCGATGATCTTCGCCCGGTTCCCTGTGGGGCTTCTGGGGGCCGATACCCTGGCCTGGTGGAGCATCGGGTGTCGTACAAGGTCTACTACGAGGACACTGACTGCCTCGGCATCGTCTACTACGCGAACTACCTGAGATTCCTCGAACGCGGGCGCAGCGAGTTCATTGCGGCGCACGGGCAGAGCGTCGCCGACTGGAACCGTGAGGGGTATCTCCTGGTGGTGCGGTCGCTGACCATCGCGTATCGCCGTGCGGCCGTGCTGGGGGACCTGCTGGACGTTGTCTCCTCGTTCACGCTGGAGTCGCGGTTCCGCGCAGTGTTCCACCAGCGCGTCGAGCGAGCCGGCGAGCTGATCGTCGAGGCGGACGTCGAGGTGATTTGCCTGGACCCTGACCAGAAGCCGATCATGATCCCGGAGGCCATCCAGAAACTGGCCGCCGGCTGACCGCCCGTTGACCGGCTGGCCGCCCGTTGACCGCCCGTTGACCGGCTGACCGGCGCCTGGCCCCGACGACGGCAGGCGATCAGCCGGTGGTGTCGGGATCGCCGCCGAAGCCCTCGATCCGGATGCCGAGCGCTGTGGCGAGCGTGTGCGACAGCGTGATCAGATCCCCGCCGGCAACGATCGCCCCGGCGAAGCTGGTCACCCCTCCAACCCCTGCGAGCTCGCAGTCGGTGAACCTCGTCCCCTCCAGAGTGGCGTGGGAGAACTGCGCGCCGGTCAGGTCACAACCGGTGAACCGCACCCCGGTCAGATCGGCATTCTGAAAGTCCACCCGCGTCAGGTTGCACCGATCGAAGATGACGTTCCGGAAGGTGGTGAACCGGAACACCGCCAGATCCGCCTTGCAGTCGCAGACCGCGACGTCGCGCAGGGCTCCGTCGACCCAGTGCAGGCCGGTCATCCGCAGCACCGTCAGCCGGACCCGGCGCAGGGACGAGCGTTGAGCGTTCAGGTTGGCCAGGTTGCTGCTCTCGATGAGACAGTCGGAGAACCCCGCGTGGCGCAGCTGGGTGCCGCTCAGGTCAGCGTTGCGAAATCGGCACTGCTCGAACTCGACCGCCTCGGCGGATCGGCCGGGCAGTTCGAGATCGTAGAAGCCCAGCCTGCGGTAGGTCGCCTCATCAGCCAGGTCGTGCTCTGGCAGTACCGCCAGATCGAGCGTTGCCGGAGGCTTGGGTTTCAGCGGCTGCGGTGCCGGGCGGGCAGCCCTCACCGGTCGCGCAGCCCGGCCAGCCGGTCGAGTAGCGCCGGGTCCCCGGTGCCAGCAGGGCAGGCCGCGGCATAGCATTCCAGGATGGTCCGCTCTCCGGACTCGTCCGCGCGTTTCCGGTACAGATCGGCCGCCTGCTGGGTGTACCTGGACGGCGGCGCGACCCCGTCGACCTGGGCGATCTGCTCTGCCGCCTCGATGATGTCGTGGAGGAGCTCCAGCGCCTCGTCCTCGCGGCCGTCCCGCAGCCACTCCTGGAGGGTTGGCACCCAGTCAATGAGATGGCGGCCCCGGACCAGACCGATGGGTTGCCCCGACAGCCCGTTCCGGTAGGCGGCCTGGATCTGGGCGAGGATGGGATGGTTCCCCTGGGTGTTGCCGTGCCCGAAGAGGGTCATGACTGACCCTAACAACCGGTGCGGCGGAGGGGGAACCATCCCATCTGGGGC
>JAFGOK010000029.1 GCA_016926535.1 Micromonosporaceae bacterium
ATCTACGGCTCTGGACCCTATGGGGCAGAGCGGGACGGCGACGGCAGCGGCAACGGCTATGGCGCTGCCGGGGGCGGGTACGAGCCAGAGGCCGTTGAGGGCTGGCCAGAGTATGGCGGGTACGGCCAGGCCTACGGTGGCTATGACCAAGGCCAGGGTCAGGGCCATGGTGGTGGGTACCCAGTGCAGCCAGCGTATCCAGTGCAGCCGGACGGCTTCCGGTCAGATGGCTACCGAGCGGATGGCTACCGGGCGAACGGGTACCAGGGCGATCCAGGTGGTTTTGGGCAGGCCCAGGGTGCGGGCCCTGGCTGGCCCGGCCCTGGCTGGCCCGGCCCCGGCTGGGATGGGTCTGGCTGGGATGGTCAGCGAGGGTGGCAGCACGAACGAGAGTCGACGGTCTACGGCCACCCTGGCGGCTACGACGTAGACGAACCCGGCATTGGGCAGCGGAATGGTCATGGAGAGACTGGGGGCTACGGCTCGGTCTGGGGTGGTCAGCAGCGGGCAAGGGCCGACCACAGCCGGCATCGGCGTCCGGTGGAGCCGGAGCGGCGCAAGCCGTCGCTGCGCGAGGCAATGCCGTTGTGGCAGGAATTACCGCTGCTGCTGGTCGTGGCGTTCTGCCTGGCGGTTCTGATCCGGACGTTCCTGCTCCAAGCCTTCTACATCCCGTCCGGCAGCATGGAGAACACCTTGCTGATTGGGGACCGGGTCCTCGTGAACAAGATTGTCTACGACGTTCGGGAGCCCATTCGTGGTGAGGTTGTCGTGTTCCGGGGAACGGACAATTGGGATCCGGAGCCTGAAACAGCGGCACGGCAGCAGGGAAGTTTCATTTCCAGGCTTGGCAAGACGATCGGTGACCTGATCGGGGTGAGCGAGCCCGGTGAGCGGGACTTCATCAAGCGTGTCATCGCTTTGCCGGGAGACACGGTCGCCTGCTGCGACGCTCAGGGACGCGTGACAGTGAACGGATACCCGCTCGACGAGCCGTATGTCACCGACAATTCTTCCATCGATGTCGCACCGACCCCTGGGGAGTGCCGCTCCCGGCGGTTCGGGCCGGTGGTGATCGAGGAAGGTCAGATGTTCGTGATGGGTGATCACCGCGCGGTCTCGTTGGACTCACGATGCCAGGGGCCCGTGCCGATCAAGAATGTCATCGGCCGGGCGTTCGTCATCGTCTGGCCGTCAGATCAGTGGGGAGGGTTGCCTGTGCCAGAGACATTCGCCAAGGTGCCGCGTCCGATCGCGGCGCCGGCGGGGTGGGGCGTTGGCCAACAGCCGTCGTCGTCCGATCAGCCGGGCCACGGCGGCCGGACGGTCGCCGCTGGGCGTTGGCCGGAGGTTCCGGGTGACACCAGCTTCTTCATACCTTTTGTCTGGATGCTGTCACCCCGACGAGTTCGACCGACACGGGGGAGATTCGACAACGTAGGCTCGGCGTTGTGATTGACGAGCAAACGAAACGTCGAGGCACCTTTTGGCGGGAATTCCCGGTTCTGCTCGCTGTCGCGATAGTTGTCGCGGTGGTGGTCCGGGCATTCGTGATGCAGACGTTCTTCATCCCGTCCGAATCGATGCAGCACACCTTGAATATCAACGACCGGGTGCTCGTCAACAAACTGGTCTACGATTTCCGCAGTCCGAAGCGCGGGGAGATCATCGTCTTCAAGGCGCCGACCATGTGGAGTGTCGATCCTGGAGAGAAGGACTTCATCAAGCGGGTCATCGGAGTCGGAGGGGATCACGTTGTCTGCTGTGATGCCCAGCAGAGGATCATGGTGAACGGCCACGCCCTTGACGAGCCCTATCTCTTCCGGGGCGATGATGGTGTCGCCGACCTGGCCAGCGAGGATCCATTCGACGTGACAGTGCCCGCCGGGCGGCTGTGGGTCATGGGGGACCACCGGTCACAGTCCGGGGATTCGCGACAGCAGTACCTGCGAACCCGTGAGGTCATTGACTCGACGATCAGTGAGAACGCGGTGATCGGGCGGGCGTTTGTCGTGTTCTGGCCTGTCGGGCGGGCGAAGTGGCTGGACGTGCCCGAGACGTTCAGCCAGGTGCCGTCTCCGGCGAAGACCTGATGGTCGGTCGCGGGTGTTTGTCCCGATGCGAGCGGCCGTCCACCGGACCGCAGGTATCTATGCTCTTGAACGTACCCTGCAGCGGCGGGGGTTTCGGACTGTCGCCGGGGCGGACGAGGCGGGCAGGGGGGCGTGCGCCGGTCCGCTGGTCGCGGCAGCTGTCGTGCTTCCGGCCGGTCGGCGGGGGGAGATCGAGGGACTCGCGGATTCGAAACTCCTGAGCCCAGCGGCACGCGAGCGGGTGTACTCGCAGGTGATCTCCGTGGCGATCGCGTACTCGGTCATCATTATTGGCCCCAGGGAGATCGATGCTCGTGGGCTCCAGGTCTGCAACATCGCCGGACTTCGCCGCGCCTGTGCCGCCCTTTCGACCAGGCCGGAGTACATCCTGACCGACGGGTTCTGGGTCGACGGGCTACCAGCGCCGGGGCTGGCGATCTGGAAGGGGGACGTGGTCGCGGCGTGTGTCGCGGCGGCCAGCGTTGTCGCCAAGGTGACGAGGGATCGAATCATGGCCGAGTTGGATGAGTCATGGCCCGGATACGGATTTGCGGTCCATAAGGGATATACAACCAGGGAACACGCGGAGGCGCTGAGTTGCCACGGACCGTGTCCGCAGCATCGGCTGTCGTACGCCAACGTGGCAGCGGCGGCGCAAGTTGCACGCGGGCGGGGTACGGTCGGCGTGGCGCCCGGCGTGGCCGCAGGTGTGGCATCGCGGGTGGGCGAGAATGAGGGCATGGAAGGCGGACCGCAATGAGCGCCGAGGATCTCGAAAAGTACGAGACCGAGATGGAGCTTCAGCTCTATCGGGAGTATCGCGACATCGTCCGTCAGTTCTCGTATGTTGTCGAGACCGAGCGGCGGTTCTATCTCGCCAATCAGGTGGATCTTCATGTCCGGAATTCCGACGGGGAGGTCTACTTCGAGGTGGAGATGCATGACGCGTGGGTGTGGGATATGTACCGTCCTGCACGGTTTGTGAAGAATGTGCGTGTCATGACGTTCAAGGACGTCAACGTCGAGGAATTGGAGAAGCCGGAAATCTCCCTGCCGGATGGAGGTTTTGCGGGCTGATCGCCCGGCCGCGATGGGGCAGTGACGCTGCGGGGTACGGACCTGGCGGGGTGCGGACCTGGCGGGCGTTCTCTTAGCAGATCGGCCTGCGGCCTGTCCACTTGTCCACAACGGGGTCGTCCTCCACATGAGGATCTTGATGATGTTGTGAAGGCGAACCGTTCGCGCCAGGGTCGTCCCATGACGCGAGCGAAGGACGCCGTTGGTGCGTATGGAGAGCGAGTCGCCGTCCGGTACCTGCTGAACGGAGGAATGGCCCTCCTCGACCGCAACTGGCGCTGTGCCGCCGGTGAGATCGACATCGTCGTGCAGGAGGGCGATGCTCTTGTGTTCTGCGAGGTGAAAACCCGCAGGAGCAAGCGGTTCGGCCACCCTGCTGAGGCGGTTACTCCGGCCAAGGCCCGCCGGATCCGGGCCCTCGCAGCGCAGTGGCTGGCTGGCCGCGGCCTTGGCCCAGCGCAGATTCGCTTCGACGTGGTCAGCGTCTGGCCGCAGCCGGCTGGGCCGGCCGCGGTCGAGCACGTCCGTGGCGCGTTCTGATCGGCTGGCCATGATGGGGTACGCGCGCGTGTGCTCGATAGCACTGGTCGGGGTCGTCGGAGAGGTCGTGGTGGTCGAGGCGGACGTCACACCGGGGTTGCCGCGCCTGATCGTCTCGGGATTGCCGGACACCGCACTGAGCGAGTCACGCGATCGGGTCCGGGCGGCGGTCGTCAATTCCGGCGAACGATGGCCGCAGCAGCGGCTGACGGTCAATCTCCTGCCTGCGCCTCTGCCCAAGCACGGGTCGGGGTTCGACGTCGCCGTCGCGCTGGCCATCCTTGCCGCAGCCGGAGCCATCCCCTCCGAGCCGTTCGAGCAGATGGTGCTGCTGGGCGAGTTGGGCCTCGACGGGATGGTCCGGCCGGTACGCGGAGTGCTGCCGGCGGCCCTGGCGGCTGTGCGGGCAGGGGCAAAGGCCATCGTCGTTCCTGAGGACAACGCCACCGAGGCATGTCTGGCGAGCGGCATCGCGGTGTTCGCGACAGACACGCTGGCACGGCTGGTGCGGTTCGCCCGCGGGCGAGGGCCGCTGCTCGATCCATCCCCCGCAGCACCACCGTGCCCATCGGCGGTTGCAGATCTTGCCGATGTGCTTGGCCAGGAGCGCGGGCGCAGAGCGGTGATGATAGCGGCAGCCGGTGGCCATCACCTCGCCCTCCTCGGCCCGCCCGGAGCGGGTAAGACCATGCTCGCGCAGCGTCTGCCGGG
>JAFGOK010000219.1 GCA_016926535.1 Micromonosporaceae bacterium
ATTGACCGGCACCCGATCGATCCGCCACGACCATCACTTGCATGACCCGGCTTGCTCGACCGCAGGTACGAACGGTGCCGGATTGATATCACGACGGCAGCTCGGTGCGGTGGAGTTCGGCGACGAACCGCGTCCACGCAGGCCGGCTGAACGCGATGATCGGAGAGTCGCTCAACTTGCTGTCGCGAACAAGCACCGGGCCATGACGCAGGGCAAGGACCTCGACGCAGTTGGCGTTCTCACAGTATGTGCCCTTTTTCCACTGAACTGCTGTTGCGGGGTCGGGGCTAGTATTGAGTCTCACGATTCTCCCAAATGTTTCATCAGGGGCTGTGTGTAGCTTGACCCACTTGCAGCCGACCGATGGTTCTTTCTGACCCGGGCATGTGTGCCTTTGCCCGCCTCCCGTGCAGGCGCGCGGCAGGATTGGGACGGCGTGGTCGGGACGCTGAAGATCAGCGGGGTAGAGACCGCAACGGCGTCGAGGTGGTCGTTATCCCGAATGGCTTGCCCGTTGTGTCTGATTTGACCATAGTCTAGCCTGCGGAGGCAAAGCACAGGGCCATTTCATCACAATTGCATCCGGCTCTTGCGGCCGGGCGGGTCGAGCGCCTTGAGAGCTTCAGTCGCTCGAAAGCTGCTACCGGTCGGCGACTTGGCGCCATTCGGCGTCAGCTCCGGACTTCCAGGCCGTGTGCTGCCGAAAGAATAGCTCACGCGCCTGAATGCCGATCCACGGCGTCGGCAGCAGTACCCGGGGC
This sequence comes from Micromonosporaceae bacterium, assembly GCA_016926535.1. Lineage (GTDB taxonomy): Bacteria > Actinomycetota > Actinomycetes > Mycobacteriales > Micromonosporaceae > JABDRL01. The sequence continues at coordinate 762 of JAFGOK010000219.1, forward strand.
AGTCCTGGGTCGATCAGCGGCAGCCGCCGCCAGGCAGAGATCAGCCGTATCAGTGACACCAACTGGTCTGGTGCGGGCTCGTGCTCGAACTCGGCGACGAAACCCCGGTAGGTCTGCTCGATCGCGTCGAGGTCCCAGGCCAGGTGAACGAGGGCGGGGAGTTCCCCGCCGGCGACGTGGTCGGCGAAGAACACGTAGGAATCCCGGCGGACCCCGGCCTCGTCGAGGATGAACTCCGCCTCCGATACCCGGTTGGTATGAGGGCTCATCCAGACCGCAGGGGCAGGGCTTCCGAACCCGGCCCAGCGCAGTCGGTTTCGCAGCAGGTGACGGGCTGGCCGGTTGGACTCCGGCACCCTGGCGAGGACCATCAACCAGCGTCCGTCCCACTCGGCAGGAGCCGGGTCGAATCCGTAGATGCGCTGCTCTCCCAGAGACAGGAAATGCCAGGCCGGTGGGGTCAGCGACCATCTGGCGTATCTGCCCTCACGCCGCGAGACGAGCCACCCGTCCGCTGCCAACCTGGTCAGCGTCTGCCGGCTGGCCTGCTCCTCGACTCCGAGGCGGCCAAGCACATCAACGAAGGCCGGGGTCGGCACCGGCTGGTTGGCCGGGCGCACGGATTTTCCGAGGATCGTCAGCAGCAGCCCGCGGGTGCCCCCCTCTCCAGCGGCGAACCGGCGAGACAGCTTGATCCGGTCCTCATAGGGATCCGCCGACGTCGCTGCTGGCGCTCCCGCCGCTGCCGGCATCCCTGCCGGGACCGCCCCCGCCGGTACGCCGGTCATGCGGACTCCGGCGGTCCGGCAGCGGTCCCGGCAGGCAAGGCAGTGCACACGGATGGTGATACTACGTCCCGCGTGCCGTTCGGAGACCGGCCATGTCATGCCCGGGTCGCGTCGGCCCCTTCCGCGTCAGCTCTCGCTGGGTCGGCCCCCGCTGGGCCGGTCTTCGGCCGGGCTGGCCGGCCCGGTAGGGCCGGCCGCACGATGCTGGTCATGGATCCTCGGCTGGAGATCAGGGACCCTCGGCCGGGGATGACGATCGTTCCGTCAGCCCCAGAAGGCGATGGCCTGCTTGCCAAGGGATTGCTGGCCGGTGGTGTTGGCGTGGCAGCCGTCGGCGACCTCGTTGCTGTGGAGGCGGAACGCTCCGGGGTAAGTGACGTTCTGTGTTGTGTCAGATGCTGCTTGCTTGGCAAGACTGTCGGTCAGTTGTGGCCCGTTGGCGCCTGCCAGGAAGCAGGTCTGGCCGGCGTCGTAGAGTTGCTCCCCGATGATGTAGATCCCTGCCCCTGAGGCTGCGTGCTGACGCGTGTTGGCGATCAGCTTTTTGACCTCGTCATATGTTGCTCCGCTCCAGGAGAAGATGCAGATCTGCACCCATACGGCCGTCGGCTTGCCGTACTTGCTCGCCTGCTGGTCGAACACTTTCCATGATCCCAGGCCTGACTTCATATGGCCTGATCAGCAGGACATTAAGTTTGGTCGTCAAACTTTGTTAATCGGCGGTCATTGCCCTGGCTGCCGAGACACAGGCTGACCCGCCAGGCCCTGGTCTGACCGAGCCCACCTGACGTGAACCGACCAGCGTGAGCCAACCAGCGTGAGCCAACCAGCGTGAGCCAACCAGCGTGAACCAACCAGCGCGAGCCAACCAGAAGGCCTGATGTTCGCGGTGGCCCCATCGAGCTTCAGCGCCAGTCGATCAGTCCGCGATGACCGTTCCGGGGGAGTTCCGAGGTTCGCCGTGACGCACCTGCGGTAAGTTCCTTGGATGGTGTGCCGGGAAGCCTGGTCGGCGTCTGTGCCCCGAGACTGAAAGCTGTCCCGTGACGAGCTCATCCCACTCCTCCCCTCAGGGAATCGGGGCCGTTGACCCCCCTGGTGCCGCCTCCGCCGGGGCCAGGGCAACTCCGGCCCCCGGTAGGGAACGCGGCATCGACACCTGGCGGGCGGCGGCGCTGCTGCGGGTGATCGTGTACCACACGCTGGGCTGGGCCGGACTGACCATCGTGTTCCCCGCGATGGGGCTGATGTTCGCCCTAGCCGGTTCGCTGATGGCCCGGTCGCTCGATCGCAGGGGCACCCGGGTGGTCGCTGACCGGCTGCGCCGGCTGCTGCCGCCGCTCTGGGCGTTCGCGGTCTGTGCCTTGGCGGTCATGGTCGGAGCAGGGTGGAGGGATCGGCCAGCCAGCCCGCTGGGCTGGGGGGAGCTGCTGTGGTGGATCATCCCGGTACGTACCCCACCGGCCGGAGGACCGGCGTGGGCGTGGGCCTTCACCTCGATGCTGTGGTATCTGGTGGCCTACCTGTGGCTCGTGGTGCTCTCGCCGGTGATGCTGGCGGTTTTCCGGCGGTGGCCAGGGCAGGTGCTGGGGGCGTCGCTGCTCTGGCCAGTCGCTGTGCACTTCCAGGTGGTGACGATTGGCGGGTACCTCGTGGAGCCCCTCGCCAATGTTTCCACCTACGCCTGCTGCTGGCTGCTGGGGTTCGCCCACAACGACCGTCTGATGCGGCGACTGACCGGCGGCAGGTTCGCCGTGCCGGTTGTCCTCGTAGCCGTCGCCAGTGCAGCCTGGCTGTTCCATCTCGGTTCCGGCCAGAGCGACTTCGATGTCAACCATGTCCCCCTGGCGAACAGCCTGTGGTCGGCGGCCTTCGTCGCGGTCGTCCTGCGGTTTGACCTGCCCATCGGCGGCCTGCGCTGGATCGCCTGGCTCCAGAGGGCAGTGGATGTGATCAACACGCGGGCGGTCACGGTCTACCTGTGGCACTTCTGCATGCTCATCGCCGCCCAGAGGCTACTTGGTGATCCGCAGCGGCCCTACTCGGCACAGCAGGGAATCATGCTGGTGGCCACGGTCTGCGTCCTAACCGCGGTGGCGACGCTGCTGGTCGGCTGGGTTGAGGACCTCGCCGCCCGTCGCCCGCCGCGATTGGTGCCCCCCGGCCAGCGCACTCGGGCGGCGTCGTGAATGTCCGCCTGGCTGCCGGGGTCAGCCGACCACGCCGGGACGTCGGCGGGCTGGTCTCCGCCGCTGTGGTGGGAGCGCTGGCCCTGGTACTGACGGCGGTTTCGGCCCTGTGGCCGGCCACAGAGCCGACCCCCAGCGATGACCGGCAGCCCGTCACTGAGCAGACCCGGGCCATTGGTGACCTGGCATTCACCGCAGTCGCCAACGGACTGGGGCCGGTGGAGCGCAACCGCGCCAACGGTGGCGCAGCGGTCGACGACGGTGATCCGATCAGCATCAGCGGCCAGGTCTTCGAGCGGGGGTTGGGAGTCTTCGCCCCCAGCAGGGTCCGCCTGTATCCCGGAGGCCTGTGTACCCGCTTCGTCGCCTGGATCGGGGTGGACGACAGCCTGCGGGGTTCTGCGGGGGCCGTGTTCCAGATCATCGGTGATGACAGTGTTCGGTACGAGTCCGAGCGGTTCGCACCTGGCGATCCCGCCAGGGAGGTGGAGATCGACATCCGTGAGATCCAGAATCTTGATCTTGTAGTGTCCTCCGAAGAGAACGGCACGTCGAGGGCTGCGGCAAGTTGGGCGGAGGCGGCCCTGATCTGCCTGCCCGAATAATTGCCACAAATCGATCCTCAAGAACCCCTCAAGAACGGCTGAGGGCGTCCGACGTTGCATCTGTCGCCGTTGCCCTGCGCGTATCGGCGGTCTGCGGGGATTTCCCGGTGGGCAAGGAAGCGCAGGCCGCCAGGCTTATCGGAGGACGCGATGCCGGGGAGCGCGCTGAGCGTCTGCGACGATCGTGAGCTCGCCGCATGACCAGCGAGTCGTTGGCGGCCGGGGGCGTGGCTGTCCCCGCCAGGTTGGCGCGCGGAGGGTGGCTGGCGAATCGTCGCATTTCAACCAAGATCTACATCGTGGTCGCAGTGGTGTCGGCAGTCGCCATCTGGGTCGGGGTGCTGGCTCTGGAACGAGTCCGCGTCACCAATGACACGCTGACCCGCCTCGGAGAGTTGAACGTGCTGCGGCTTCGGGCAATCGGCGACATTCGGGGTGGCCAGGCTGCGATCAACAACGACGTCGCGAACACCCTCGCTCCAGACCCGCCGATGGGGCGGGCAGTGGCCAAGGAGATGCTGGCCGAGGACCTCACGCGAACCGAAGTCATGATCGCGACCTGTGCTGAGCTCACTCGCGGCACCGCTGGCGGACCAGATGCCCAGGTCCTCCACCCGGAGTTCCAAGTCTTCCGCAATGGGGTGACGGTGTACCTCGTCGGTGACGATCCGATCGCAGGTGTGCCCCTGGTCGAGGGTCCGCAGTCGCTGGGGGAGAAGAGCCTGGCGATCGACCAGAGGGTCGCGACCCTGGCGGAGTTCGAGCGCAGGGACGCCGCAGCCGTGGCTGCCCGGGGGAGGGAAGCCTACCGGCAGAGCGTCATGATTATTGTGGGTGCCCTGGTCGCCAGCCTGCTCCTTGCGACAACCATCGCGACCCTCGTGGTGCGGGCGATCGCCAGGCCCATCGGCGAGGTGCGCACCGTCCTGCAGGCTGTCGCGGATGGCGACCTGAGCAGGGAGGTCGCTGTCTCCGGGAGCGACGAGATCAGCGGGATGGGCAGAAACCTCAATCACACCATCGGAGTACTGCGGAGCGCCTTTGACGATCTCCGGGACCGTGCCGAGCACGACGCGCTCACCGGCCTGGCGAACCGGTTTGTCCTCATGGACTGCCTGGAGCAGGCCCTGAAACGAGTCCAAGAGGGGCAGCCAGATGCCGGCGGGCTGGCCATCCTGCTGGTCGACCTGGACTCCTTCAAAGAGATCAACGATGTGTTCGGGCACGAGACCGGGGACAGCGTCCTGGTCGAGGTCGCCCGCCGGCTGCGCTCGACCGTGCGCGGGACAGACCTCGTCGCCCGGCACGGCGGCGATGAGTTCGCGATCATCATCGAGCGCTATGGCGCCGCGACAGTGCCTCTCGAACTGGCCAAGCGGGTGTGTGCCACAGTCAGCCAACCGATGGCGGTGGGAGGGGTGGAGATCATCCCGAACGTCAGCATCGGGGTTGCCCGCCTGAGTGAGGGCGAGCAGGTAGATGATCTTCTACGCAATGCCGACATCGCGATGTATGCGGCGAAGAACGCAGGCCTCATGAATTCAGGAACTTGATGGTGGATGCGGCTTTCCTGGCCCCCAACGTGAGGAAGGTGCCGTCCTACCTGGAATGATCTGG
>JAFGOK010000220.1 GCA_016926535.1 Micromonosporaceae bacterium
ACGCGAAATCGGCCGGCAGGGCCTGAGCAACAGCCTTGGAGGGATTACGCCGTGCGACGCATTTCGCCGTCGAGTCGCAGCATGCTTGCCCGGGTCGGCCTTGCCGCCGCCATTGCTCTGAGCGCAGTGCTCGCCATGACCGCCCCAGCCAGTGCCGACCGCGGCCGGGCCGGTGACGGCCCCAGCGCCAATCCGGACCTGGTCAGGCGGGGCGCGGGGTGCGTCACCCTGGACAAGGCGACCTACACGCACACGTTCCAGGTCGACCAGAGCACGCACACGGCGACCGCGACCATCAGCCTGCGCAAGGCCCTGTGCGGCGACGCGAAGCAGGCGTTCACCCTGGTGTCCTACCTCGCTCCGGCCAAGAGCTTCGCTGTCCCGCAGTACGCCTTCGATTCCAGGACGGTCGTGCTGGACAAGGACACCATCACCGAAACCCTGACCATCGACGTGCCACAGTGCTTCACCCAGGTCGACTTCTTCTTCGGGGACAAGGTGATCACTCCGCTCACAGAGCAGGGTGACCGCTACGGCAACACCAAGGTCGGCAGCAAGGACGGCATCGGTGCCACCTCGCAGCCCGCACAGGGCTCTCAGCGGGAGGCCTGGTACAACGGCGGCGATGGGGTGTGCGAGACCGCCCCCAAGGTGGAGGCGACCTCTGACTGCGACGGCTCGATGACGCTGAACCTCCGCAACGGCGCGAACGCCACCGCGACGGACTACGTCATCGCCAGCAAGGATGGCAAGTACCGGACCGAGGTCGAGGTGCCTCGGTCAAACCCGGTCGCCCAGGTCAAAGTCTCCGCGAACAACGCCAAGGACCTCATCGTCACCTCGGGCGGCAAGCAGATCGGGGAATTCGGGTGGACCCGGCCAGAGGACTGCACCGCCCCGACCATCACCACGAGCAGTGACTGCTCAGCCTCCAGCGTGACCATCGCCAACCCTGCGGCGAACACCCCGGTCGAAGCGACCATCCTGGTGACCGGCCAGTCCGAGGCCAAGACCCTCACAATCGGTAACGGCACCTCCGAGACGGTCGAGTTCGCTGCCGGCGTCAAGGTCAGTGTCACGGTCTTCGGGACGACGACGCTCTTTGACCTCAAGAAGCCTGACAGCTGCGACTCCTCGGGGACCCTGCCGGTCACCGGAACGAACGCCGCGCTCATCGCTGGTGCCGCCATCCTGCTGGTCGCGGCCGGCACTGGCCTGTTCCTCACAGCCCGCCGTCGCCGGGTGACCTTCACAGCCTGATTCACACCCCCCCAAGGAAATGGTGTGAGGGCTGGCCTGTCCCCCGCCGGCTGGCTCTCACACCATTTCCTGCTCTCCGACTCGGGGCAGCCATCCAACTCGCGGCAGCCGTCCGGCTGGGTCAGCCCTTTTCGAGGTACTCCGCCCGTTCCTCGTCAACCAGCTGGGCAATCGCATCCGCCAGCTCCGGATACCCGCTCAGGTCCGGGTCCTCGGTGAGCAGCGCGGTCGCATCCGCCCGAGCGTCATTGATCAGCTGCTCATCCCGCAGCAGCGACAGCAACCGCAAATGCGAGTGCCGCCCGGACTGGGTCGCCCCGAGCACATCGCCCTCCCGGCGCTGCTCCAGATCCAGCTCAGCCAGCCGGAACCCATCGTTCGTCGAGGCCACCGCATCCAGCCGCTGGCTGGCTGGCGAGCCCGGGGGCGCCTCAGTCACCAGCAGGCACAGCCCGGGAGCGGCCCCCCGGCCGACCCGCCCCCGCAGTTGGTGCAACTGCGACACCCCGAACCGGTCGGCGTCCATCACCATCATCATCGTCGCGTTCGGAACATCCACCCCGACTTCGATCACCGTGGTGGCGATCAGGACATCCACGCCCCCGGCGGCGAAGTCCCGCATCATGGTGTCCTTTTCGTCTGCGGGCAGCCTGCCATGCAGCACCCCGATCCGCAGGCCCTTCAACGGCCCGGCGGACAGCAGCGGCGCTACCTCGGTGACCGCCAGCGGTGACCGCTGCTGCTCTGCGGCGTCCTCAACAGTCCCGCCGTCTGCAACACCGCTGAGCCCGGCCGCATCGTCCTCCCCGGCAATGATCGACTCGCGCGAGCCTGCGGATCCCTCGCCGTCCCCGATCCTGGGACACACCACATATGCCTGGTGGCCGGCCTCGATCTCCTCCCGCATCCTGCGCCAGGCCCGGTCCAGGAAGGCCGGTTTCTCCGCCGCCGGAACGACATGGGAGGCGATTGGCGACCGCCCTCGCGGCAGCTGGGAGAGAGTCGAGGTCTCCAGATCCCCGAAGACGGTCATGGCCACGGTCCTCGGGATGGGCGTCGCGGTCATCACCAGCACATGCGGCGGCTGGATCGCTTTGGCGCGCAGGGCGTCCCGCTGCTCGACGCCGAACCGGTGCTGCTCGTCGACGACGACCAGCCCGAGATCCGCGAATTCGATCCCCTCGTACAGCAGGGCGTGCGTCCCGACGACGATCCCGGCGGCTCCGGAAGCGATCTCCGCCCGCGCCGCACGCCGCGCCGCCGCCGGCTGGGAGCCCGTCACCAGGACGACTCTGGTGCCGTCCGGCGAGCCGTCGAGTTCCCCTGCCCTGCCGAGCGGGCCGAGCAGGTCAAGGATGCCTCGGTGGTGCTGGGCCGCGAGTACCTCGGTCGGAGCGAGGAGCGCCGCCTGCCCGCCTGCGTCGACCACCTGCAGCATGGCCCTGAGGGCACACACCGTCTTGCCCGAGCCGACCTCGCCCTGGAGCAGCCGGTGCATCGGATGCTCCACCGCCAGATCTGCCGCGATCTCCTCCCCGACTCGCCGCTGGCCCTCAGTCAGCTCGTAGGGCAGGTTGGCGTCGAAGGTGTCCAGTAGCAGTCCGGCCCTCCTGGGCCGGCCAGTCGCAGGCCAAGCCGCCGCCCGCAGCTTGCGCTGGACCAGGGTCAACTGGACGGCGAACGCCTCGTCCCACTTCAGCCTGCGGCGGGCGGTGCCCAGCGCGGCATGGGATTCCGGCCGGTGAATCCCACGGAGCGCAGCGCCGAGGCCGATCAGATTCCGTCCGGTCCGCACGACCGCCGGCAGCGGATCCGGGACCGGCCCGAGGGTGTCCAGGACAACCCTGACCGAGCGCGCAATCGCCCAGCTCGGGACGGCGGAGGCAGCCGGATAGACCGGGATCAGCGCCCCGGAAAACTCCTCGATCTCGCTGCCCTCCGCCTCACCGAGCAGGAGGTAGTCGGGGCCGTTGAGCTGCCGCTGGCTGCGGAACTCGGTGACCTTGCCAGCGAACAGGCCCCAGCGACCCGGTTTGAGGTATCGCGTCCGCCAGGGCTGGTTGAAAAACGTGCACAGCAGCGTCGCCCCTTCGGCGTCACCGACGGTCACCTCCAGGATCGAGCCCTTCCTGGCCTTCATCGACCGCTCACTGATGCGCTGGACCTGGGCAAGGACGGTGACCTCTTCCCCGGTCACCAGGGACCGGATGTCCGTGTGCTCCCCTCGCTCTTCATAGCGCCTCGGGAAGTGGTAGAGCAGGTCGGCGACCGTGTGCAGGTCCAGGTGGCTGGCCAGTGCTCTCGCTGTCTTCTCGCCAATAGCCCCGCGAAGCGGGCTTGCGAACGTCGTCATGGCTGTGGTCGCTCACTCCACTCCGATGAGTAGCGGCGAGTCAGGCTGGTTCCCGACATACCACTGGACATCCACGAATGGCCAGCGCTCGCGCAGGTGCGCTGCCAGGGCCTGCGAGGTCCCCTTCGGCGCATCCTGGCCAGTGACCAGGGTCACCAGCTCGCCGCCCGCTGTCAGCAGCCGATCCAGCAGCTGAAGGCCGACGTCGAGCACACTCTGGCCAATCAGATTGACCTCGCCGTCGACCAGCGCGAGGATGTCCCCCTCTGCGCAGCGCCCGACGACCGTCAGCGCTTCCGCCGCCGCGCGGATCAGTTCCGCGTGCCGGCAGCCTCCTGCGGCCTCCGCCATGGTGATGACGTCGTCGTCGAAGCGATGGCTGGGATCGTGCACGGCAAGGGCCGCCAGTGCCTGGACCGGGGAGCGAGTCGGCACGACCGTTGCCCGGATGCCGCGATCTCGCGCCACCGCGACAGCCTGGTCCACGGCCGGATCGGTCGCACCAGTCGCCGGCCTGCAGGGTCCATGATCGCCAGTCGCTCTGGTCTCTGCGGTGGCCTCCGGCGACATCGGCAGGTTCGGCAAAACGATCACCTCGCTGGCTCCGGAGGCCAGGATGGCCTGCGTGATCAGCTCCGGTGACAGGCGACCTTGATCGAGCGGGACGACCGCTGCGCCCTCCCCCTTGAACAGGGCGGCCAGCCC